>JAOZJV010000091.1 GCA_029935695.1 Candidatus Krumholzibacteriia bacterium
CCAGGGCCAGTTCCAGATCGGTTTTCTGGTCGGTGAGACTGAGCATGGTTGTCTCGTTCTCTTCCAACTGGCTGAGCAGTTCGGCAAGTTGCAAACTCAACTCCCGGTTGGCACGGTTGGCTTCGTCGCGAATACCCCCGATCATCGCCTGGGCATTTTCCAGGGCCTGATCTTTCTCCACCATTTGCATGCGGATCAAGCGCAGGTTTTCCTCCAGCTCTTCCTTTTCGCCGGCCAAACGGGCAATGGCCGCGGCCTTGATTTCCAGGTTGTCATCCAGCCGTTGCATCTCATCACTCAAAAGAATGATCTCCATGCGGGCGGTGCGCACAGCGGCTTCCAGGTCGGTGTTGCGCAGGCGCAGGTCCGCCATCACCTGCACGTTGTTTCTGAGGGCTGTTTCACTTTCAGCCTGCAGGCTTCGGCTCAGGCGAATCTGATTGATGAGGTCGGCATTTTTGATGATGACCACCACCATCGTCAGCATGAACACCATCAGAATAACCGTCATGATATCTGTAAACGACGGCCAGATGGAGGTGTCGGAAGATTGGTTCTGCCTGTTCACTCGCAGGTCGTTGAAGCCACGGAACTGATGCATGGCTATCTCCCGCCCAGACGGAAGCCTTCAACCAGAACTCTGCGCAATTCATCAAATTGTGATTGCAGCAGGGAGTTTTGTTTTTCCAGGGCAGTCAGCACTTCTTCGCTCGAATCAGTGGGTTCAGGTTTACGCAGGGCATGTTCGATGCCGCCCAGTCCTTCACGCATTTCACTGACCAGCAATTTGACGTCTTCCATCAGCTGTTTGGTCTGGTGGTTCACCGCATCGTGTTCATAGGAGAATTCGGGCACCATGTGCACCAATGCAGCCCGCTCCACCTGGCTGAAAACCCAGGTCTGCAGATCCGTCAACCGGTGAAAAAAGAAGGTGAAGAAGAAATAGCAGACGATGGCGGTGGCCGTGGTCGTCAGGGCGGTGTTCATGCCCAGTAGCAGAAGGCCCATGCCGGCATCTGGAGAAGCGGCCTGCAAGACATCACCGGCACCCACCAGGGCAAAAATCAGGGAACTGACTGTGCCAAACACACCCATCAGAATCAGCACGTTGTTCACGAAGCGGGGGAACGACTGGTGCAGGCTTTCTTCGGCCATCATGATGGCGCTGATGGCCCCATGATCCACAGGACCGCCACCGTTGAAAAGGTCGCGGATGGTCCGGTAACGGTCGGCGATCAAACTGGGTGAGGGCATCGTGTCCAGAATTTCGGCACTCCACTCACCGGCTTGCCGCCGCTGCACATACTCGTGGATCTGGTTTTCCTGCAATTGGAAATGACGGATGGCTTTGAATAACTGAAGAGTGCCCAAAAGAAAGAGCACGAAAATGATTCCGTTGAGCACCAGAGGGCGGAAATCGCCCATGGCCCAGGCCATCACGGTGCCGAATTTGAGGATGAGAACGGCGGTCAGGGTGATGACCGCCAGCAATGAAACAAGTCCCATCTGATTGAGAATACGTTGACTCTTGCTGGCCATAGGCGGATGTCCTTCCTCGGGTAAATTGGTTAGCACCAAGGAAAGACAATACGTGAAAACCGCCAATTGGTTCCAGTAAGAATTGATCAACCGTGCCCGGCGCACCCCTCCTGTGCCGTCATTTCCTGCAATGTTCCTGCTTTCAACGCATCCAGATTTTCAGCCACGGTAGGTGCCGCAGCTCTGAAAACCTTGCGGCCGGAACGGTTCAGGGCTTCCACTGCGCGTTTGCCCATACCAGCGACAATCATGCAGTCGAACACCTGGTCATCCAGGCGGCCCAGGGGAGTGCAGGCCCCGTGAGAGGAATGGTCGTTCTGGTTGGCAATGGTCACCGGATCGCTGCCATCGTCATCTGCGATGGTAAAAAAGGGAGCCGAGCCGAAGTGGCCGTGCAGAGGGGCGTCAAGCCCGGTGTCGGTGGATGTGGGAATGCAGGCGCGCATGGTTGTCCTCCGGGGAACAGGTTCTGAGTATAAGTTCAAAACTAAGAGGACTCTGGCGTGTGGGCAAGGGAAGTTAAATAGAATCCCCAAAAAAGAAATAGCCGGGACAGGCCCGGCCATTTCTCCAAAAACTGATCTACTTGAAAGCAGCGACCAGATTATCCCGCATGTCTTCATTGGCTGGTTTGGCGCCAAACCAAACGGTCCACAGAGCCTTCATGAACGCCACATTATCGATAACGCCCAGTTCGGTGCCGTTCAGGCTGGTTTTCAAACCTTCGGCAGGGCAGAACCCAAAGATGATCCGGTCACCCTCTTCAGCATCGGCGGTGAAATAGGCCAGGAAAGTATCCATGTCGCTCTGGAAAGCGCTCATGTCATCATAGTTGTCCTCAATGACCTCACTGAAGGCATTCTTCAGTTTTTTATTGCTGAAACCACGGGTCAAATCCATCTGCAGCATTTTGGGCTCTTCGAGGTTGAGCAGGCCGGCTGCTTTGTCTTCTCCCAGGCTGACGCCTTTTTTCACGTAGGAGACGATGGTGTAGACATCAACCTTCAAAAAGGTTTTTTCGCGCAGGGCCACACCGGTGACCACCATGTCGGTTCCGTTGACGGTGATGGCATCTTCATAGACGGTCTCGGTGTCAGGCTCGGTGATGGCCAGGGCCGTCAGGGGGATGGCGATCAGGAGCAGAAGAAGGGCACCTGTCACATTTTTCAAATTGAACATTGGGCACATCCTTATCGGGGGTGATTGTCTTAAGCAAGACTATTGCTGGAATCTCTTGGAGACGTTGAATTGAAAACACACTACCACGGGTTTGGTCAGTGGTCAAACTCCACTATGATGGGTTGGTTCCAGCCTTAGCTTGACGCCTGCCAGGGCCCACGCTAGCCTGCGGGCAACCAGGGAGAAAAATCCGGAATGATTCCAGGAAAGAAATCAAAACAAATGCTTTGGATGTTTTTGTGCCTGTTGCCCGGCTTGTTGCAGGTGCAGGCCAAGGCGGAAATCCCTTCCTATGACATGGTGCGCATCAAAGCCGGAACCTTCATGATGGGCAGTCCTCAAAACGAAACTTTGGGCCGGGATGACGAACAGCTTCATCGAGTGGTCCTGACCCGCGATTTCTTCATGGGCCGGTATGAAGTGACCCAGGCTTTTTATCAGGAAATCATGGGCTCCAATCCCAGTTACAACCACGTGTGCCCCACCTGCCCCGTGGAAATGATCAGTTGGCGGGATGCTGTTCTGTTCTGCAATGTCGTCTCGCGCAAAGCAGGCCTGCGGGCCGCTTACCAAATTCATGGAGCCCGCATCACTCTGGATCTGGATGCTCCCGGCTACCGTTTGCCCACCGAAGCGGAGTGGGAATATGCCTGCCGGGCGGGCACCCGGACCATCTTCCCCCATGGCAATTGCATCACCACGGACGAAGCCAACATCAACGGGTATCGCCCACAACCCGGCTGCTCTTCGGGACTCAACCGGGCAGAGACAATTCCGGTGGGAAGTTTTGCGCCCAATGGTTGGGGGCTTTACGACATGGTCGGCAACATCAATGAATTTTGCTGGGACTGGTATGCCTTTTTTACCGCGAAGGACGAAGTTGATCCTTTGGGTGGCCCTCCTGGTGAGCACCGGGTTTTTCGCGGGGGTGCTTTCAATAATTATCCCGCCAACTGCCACAGCGCATCACGCCAGAAGAGGGAACCGGATACGGCGTTGGATATGGTGGGCCTGCGGATGGTTCGCACCGCCGAAGCTGCAAAGAAGGCTGCTCCATGAGAACCTGGTTTGTTCTATTCTTGGCCCTGCTGGGTGTGCTTTCTGGCTGTGGCGGCAAGGATGATGACCGTCCCAACATCATCGTGATCATTACTGATGATCATCGCCATGATTTTCTCGGTTCCGTCAGCCCTGAAACTGTGCAAACACCCCATCTGGATCGTCTGGCTGCCGAAGGTATTCGTTACAGCAACGCCTTTGTGACCACTTCGTTGTGCAGCCCGGCCCGGGCCACGTATCTGACGGGAGTTCACGCCCACACACACCAGGTGGTGGTGAACGAAGACATGGACCTTCGACCGGCCACACCCACCATCGCCCAACTTCTGCAAAAAGAAGGTTACAAAACGGCCTTTATTGGCAAATGGCACATGGCCCGGCGCTCCACCGCCCGTCCGGGGTTTGACCATTGGGTTAGTTTTCACGGGCAGGGTGAGTATTTCACCAATACTCTCAACGTGAACGGTCAATGGGAACTGTGCAAAAACTACATCACTGATGAGTTGACCGACCGGGCTATTTCCTATGTGAAGACTTCCGGGGATCAACCCTTTCTGATGTTCCTGAGCCACAAAGCCGTGCACGAACCATTCGAACCAGCCAAGAGAGATACGGCACGGTTTGCGGGCCTGACAGTGCCGCAGTTTGATCATTCCGGAGGCACGCGGGACAAAGCTCCCTGGAAAGAAAACCGGCAGCAGGGAAGCGGTGGGCAACGAATTCAGCGCTACCGCCAGACCCTGTCCTCGGTGGACGATAATCTGGGGCGATTAATGGCTTCACTCCAGGAGCAGGGCATTCTGGATGACACCGTCATTATTTACGCCGGGGATAACGGATATATGCTGGGAGAACACGGCGGGCTGTGGGATAAACGGGCAGCCTTCGAGCCGTCTATTAGAGTGCCGCTGATTATGCGGTATCCCGCCAGGGCAAAAGCCGGTGGCGTGCAGCAGAACATGGTATTGAACCTGGACCTGGTGCCTACTTTGCTGGATTTGGCCGGGGCTGAAGTGAGTCCTTTGTTGCAGGGCCGCAGCTGGCTGGAAGAGGGCCCTGGCCGCGATAGTTTTCTCTACGAATATTTTGCATCTGAGGGGAAAGTGCCCACCTGCCTTGCCGTGCGCACCAGGCGCTGGAAATTGGTGACCTTCCCCCAAAACCCGGAATTTGAAGCTGAATTGTTTGACCTTCAGGCTGACCCGGAAGAGACCACCAATCTTGCTGGCGATCCGCTCTACGCTGAAACCCTGGACCGTCTGCACACGGAACTGGAACAGCGGAAAAAGGACACTCACTTTAGCTGGCCAAAGTACTAATCTTCCCGGGGTACCGGAATTTTCTTTCCTTCCTTGTCCACATTCACAAAAGTGATTTGCGCGCTGGTCACCGGCACGGTCTCTCCACCATCACGCTGGGTCGATTCCACGCACACCTGGATGGTGATGGACGTATTGCCGCGCCGCACAACATCAGTATAAAAACTGACAAGTTCGCCCACTTTTACCGGCTGATGAAATTCCACTTTGTCCATGGCCACGGTGGCCACCTGCTTGCAGCCGGCGCGGATGGCGGCCACAGCTCCGGCCTGATCAATGTGGCTGAGAATAACTCCGCCGAAGATGGTGCCGTGGTAGTTCGTATCGCGGGGCATCATCAGCACGCGGATGGCGGCGTCGCGGTGTTTCTCACTCATCAGGAACTCTCTTCCGAGGCTGGGTTCTGGTGATTTCTATTTCAGCTGTTATTCTAAGGGGGATAAGCGTGATGGCAACCGACATTTTCTCTGGAGATTTCATGCCCGATCAGAGCCCCAAATTTCCCACTACCGACCGCCGTGATGCCCTGGAATTGGCCCAAACTGCCAAGGCCCGGTTCGAAACCACGGAGTTGGCCGCAGAAAAATACGGTTTGGATCCTGAGCGGGTCAAAAATCTGGGTGATCAAATGCTGGATGGCATCCACCGTGGACCCCAGCAGGAGACTGTGCTGTGGGTGCTGGAAATTGCCCTGGCCATGATCACCGCCGTCATGGCTGTGAACCGTGAACCGCTTCCGGTGGCCCAGCAGGTTGATGCGGCCAGCTATGCCATGAGTGTATTGCGGGATATGGCTGTTGACGCTGCTGCCAAAGGTTTGGATTGGTCACAGTTGGAAGGTGCCGCGGCTGATGCTCTGCGCAAGGCCGATGAAACCGACCACACCAACGCCGAAGCTTATTGGGCACTGAACCGCGCCACGGCTCAGTTGGAGCTGGCCTGGGCCCGGGATATGGCCGGGGGCAATACACCGGGCCAGTGATGCGGTTTAAGAGAATAAAAAAAGGGCGGCCCGGAAAGGACCGCCCTGAGTTTGACCTTTTGAGGAAAATTATTCCACCATTTTGAAGGGACGATACGTCAGCTGCAGGATGAACGCAGTGTCGCGTTCTTCTGTGAGGAACTCATTGTCGTAACTGGTGCTCAAAGGAATGCGTGCACCAAGATATGGCGTGATCGGACCAAATTTGTAAGACACACCGGGATAAATATCCAGCAGTGTGCTTTTCTGAATGAGTTCGGAATTGGTGGGGTCGCCAGTGCCGTATTGGATGTCCTGATCACCGTTGCCGGTCATCATCATGCTGGCGCCGAGGTTCAGCCAGATACCATTGCCAACCATATACCGGCCAAAGGCCGATGCCACAAATTCGTTACCATTGGTTTGGTTGATGGTCGTGGTTGAAGTGGTGCCATCCCAGTAGGTGGATTCATACACAGTTTCACCCGAAGCATTGATGCGGAACAAAGCCGAAGCCAGCAGGCCGAACTTCGTGGATGACTGGGTGTACTGCCCCCTGATCATCATATCCATGGAACCCGTGCCCAGGGGAATCCTGACTTCATCATCACCCACAACCTTTTCGTTATCACCGGTGGGAAACTTGACGGTTCCCTGCACACGTAGCAGCTTGGAGGGACTGTTGAACTGATGGGTGAATTCACCATCCAGTCCGATATCACCCAGACCACTGGCAGACTCTTCTCCGGCATAATAGGTGCGGGTGCGTTCAGCAATGAAAGGCAGCCTGGCTTTCAGCTGGAATTTTTCTGAGAACCGATAAGACGGGGTCAGGCTGAAGATCTTCTGCTTGTCGCTCACAGCGAAATAGCCATTGACCCCGATGGGTGCTTCGGCGATGGGTTTGCCTTCCTCATCAACCATAGGCTCAGGCGGGGGAGCAAAGTCTTCGATGGTGGGCTGAACCAGGGGAGTGGTGGAGTAGTCTTCGACTTGATGGTCGTCATCCTGGGCAAAAGCTATGGGGCTCATGAATACCACGAGGATCAGGACCAGCAGCAGGGTCATCATGGAATGTTTATTGGACATGATGCTTCTCCAATGTTAGTGGTTGAATTTAGATTATCAGACTGTCAATTGAATTGATATTGTTAATTCCTTCCATGACCTTTCGAAAGGAATGGCCGTGACTAAAGAAATAAATCGAGAGTTGGATTTTCTTCTCCTGTCCAATCGTCTGAAAACAACCCCTCGAACAGGGTGGGCGGTGCGTGGGGTGACGGGGTGCGAAAGCGTGGCAGATCACAGTTTCGGGGTGGCTCTGACGGCTCTGACTCTCAGCGAGATGGTGCCTGTGGATCTGGATCGGGAAAAAATTCTGACCATGGCGATTCTGCACGATCTTGCCGAAAGTGTGACGGGCGATCTCTCCCTGGGGGGTTCTCGTCTGTTGCCCGAGGGAGCCAAAGCCGAGGCCGAAACCAGGGCCATGGATGAAGCTCTCGGTGGTTTGGGTTTTGCTGGTCGCTGGCTTGAAACCTGGCAGGAATTTGAAAACCTGGCCAATGACGAAGCCCGCATCGTGCGCGACGCCGACCGGGTGGATTTGTTAACCCAGGCTTTGGTTTATGAACGCAACACCGGCACGGTGAATCTGGAAGAATTCTGGGAATTTGCTCCTGTTTCGTCTTTTTACTTTCCAGAGAGCCGCGCCCTGATCGAAGGTTTGCTCGAGCGGCGTCCCCGCTGAGAAAATATCTTTCTATAAAAAAATGGAGTCTCAATGTCACGCTCAAACAGGACCTTTTGGACACTCTTTGGCATCCTGATGGTCTGCTTCTTGTATGTGTCCGATACGACAGCAGCACCTCTGACTGTTAACCAGCTGCTGGATATCAGCAGGGTAAGCCAAGCCGATATTTCACCTGATGGCAAACTGGCGGCGTTCACCGTGGTGCAAAACCGTACCCTGGATGAAGACGCCGGCGGCAGTTGGAGCCGGCTGTATGTGGTGTCCACCAAAGAGGGTCAGGTGCGTCCCTATATCACCGGCGAAGTATCGGTGAGCAGCCCGTCTTTCAGCCCCGATGGTCGTTACCTGGCATTCCGCATGACCAGGGGGCAGGACGCCAAAAGTCAGGTGTGGGCCATGCCCATTGACGGCGGCGAAGCCCTGGCCGTCACCAACAGCAAAACCGGCGTCAGCACTTTTGCCTGGAGCCATGACGGCAGCTACCTCTTCACCGTGGAGAGCGAACCCCAGGATGAGCAGGAAAAGGAATTGGCCGACAAAGGCTGGTTGCCTCGCTGGTATGAAGAGAATCTGCGCGGTCGTCTGCTTTGCCGCACGCCTTTCAACTGGAACAAGGCTACGGCCGATGCCGAGATTCTGGTGGCCGATGCTGTGGTGTGGAAACTGGCCGTTGATCCCACCGGAAAGACGCTTGTTTACAGCAGCAGCGAAAGAAATCTGGTGGACGACAGCATCATGTTCCAGAACCTGCACGTTTTGGATCTTGCCACTTTCAAAACAAGTCTGCTGGTGGATGTGCCAGGAAAATTGGGCGATGTGAAGGTCAGTCCCGATGGCCGGAACGTGGCCTGGACTGGGGCCGCCACTTTGAGTGATCACGCCATTTCCACTCTCTTTGTCTCCTCGCTGGAAAGCCATGAAACCCGCAGTCTGACGGCCCTGGATTACCAGGCTCATGTGCGCCACGTTGCATGGGTGGACAAGAAAAACGTATTGGTTCAGGTGGACCAGGGTGTGCACACCAACCTTATTCAGCAGCGCATTGACAAGGAAAGAGGCAACTTCAAGGTTCTCTTCGATGGCGAAAAATCCAATCTGGTGGTGGGGATGCCCGCTTCACGCCCAGGCCTGAAAACCATGGTCATGAAAGGCCACAACAGCACCCAGCCCGCCGAACTTTATCTTTGGAAAGGCAAAGCAGAAGCCAGACGCCTGACCCATCACAACAGCAACCTCGAAAATATTGATCTGGCCGAACAGAAAGTCGTGAAATGGGTGGCTCGCGATGGGCTGGAAATTGAAGGCATCCTGCAGCTGCCCGTCGGTTGGGATGGCAAACCATTCCCGTTGATCGTTGATGTGCACGGTGGTCCCGAAAGCAATCACCATCATGGTTGGGTCAGCCGTTACGTATCGCCGGGACACATTTTCTGCGGCATGGGTTTTGGTGTTCTCTATCCCAATTACCGAGGCAGCACTGGCCGTGGCCTGGATTTCGCTGCCAGCAGTTTTGCCGATCCCGCCGGTGCCGAATTTGATGATATTGTCGATGGTGTGGATTATCTGATCAACGAAGGCATGGTGGATGCCGACCGGGTGGGAGTCATGGGCGGCAGCTATGGTGGGTACGCCACCAACTGGTTGACCACCCGCTACAGTGAACGTTTTGCCGCGGGGGTGAGCTTTGTTGGCATCAGCGACTTGGTGGCCAAACGATTCCTCACCGACATTCCTTTCGAAGACATGCACGTGCACATGGGTAAACCCGTGCGCGAAAGCTGGGATTTGATGCTCGACCGCAGTCCCATTCTTTACGCCGACCAAAGCAAAACACCCCTGCTGATTTTGCATGGTGACAGCGACCCGCGGGTGCACCCAAGCCAGAGTCAGGAAATTTACCGGGCCTTGAAAATGGCCGGGCATCCGGCTGTGCGT
>JAOZJV010000092.1 GCA_029935695.1 Candidatus Krumholzibacteriia bacterium
AGACCACAAAATCGGGTACCACCCGGTGAAAAATCAGGTCTTCATAATAGCCGCGCTGGATGAGATCCATAAACATGGCGCAGGTGTTTGGGGCAATTTCGCCGTCCAGCTGGATGGTGAAATCGCCTCGGTCGGTGGTGCAGACCACTTTGGGAGCCGCAAATGCCGTTCGCACCGGTGGTTGAGCGGAATTCCTTCGGAAAGCGGGCAGGGTGGCGCGCAGACTGGCCTCATCGGGAATGAGCGCGTTGGGCAGCAGTCCCGTGGATAGAGCTGTTTCCCGCGCCTCAAGACGGATGCGCAAATCGGGAGAGTCAAAGGCATTGCGCAGGATGGTAGCGCAGATGTTCAGCAGGCGGTCGGGTAATCCTTCGGGTAAGTCGGGGCGCTTCAAAGCCGCCAGTTTGTGGCCATAGCCATTGAAAGTGGCCAGGATGGCGCGTTTGACTTCGGCTTCACCTTCATCAAATGGTGTGTCCCATGCTTCAGCCAAAGCCACCAGAGAAAGGCGTTGGGGGAAATCCTCCAAAAAAGCAATGGCGGTGGCAGCCACCACAAAATCCGGATCGGCGGCGGCCTGGGTCAACTGGTCAAGGATGAGGTCCCGGTTTGAGACGTTGTCCGGCCTGGTGGCCAGGTGGTGCAGGGCTTCCAGGGCTGCTACTCGCACACGCACTGTGTTGGCGGTTGGGGCTGCATATTCCTTGAGAGTTGTCAGCGGTGTCTTGGCCTGGCGACCAAGGGCAAAAAGAATAGCTTCCAAATCCGGAGCTGTGGTGGCGTTTTCCAGTATACCGAGCAGCTCAGCTTCACTGCCTGATCCACGCAAGGCGGTCCAACTGCGGATGGCCGCCGCGCGGACAACCGGGTTATCCCGCACCAGATGGGAGTGGGCGGCTCGTCCCAGCCGGATGCGCCAAACCGGCAGCAGACTTTCCTGGTGGGCAGCCTCTGGCGGCAGATCGAATGGTCTGGACAATTCTTCCATGGCCTCCAAAGCAGTGGCGGCAAGGTGCGGATTGCTGTGTCCGGCTCCTTCAATGAGCGCTTTGGTCAGAAGGTGACGGTCTTCATCATTCAGAGGGCTGTCAGGTTCAAAGGCCAGGTGGCCCAATGATCCGAGTGCCCGGCAGGCGGCAATCATGGTGCGCTGGTGTGTGTCGCCGTTGGGGGTGTCCTGAAGGTATCCCAGCAACACGGCTTTCAGAGCCGAAGGGTGATTCTGCCGGCCCAAAGCCCGGAATGCATGAACTCTCACTTGGGCAATATTGGACCGGATGTGGGGGGCCTGATGGGGGATTAATTCAGTCGCCGGCAGACGTTCGGAGCAACGTAAAACACGCCACAGCACCTGGTTCCGGGGATCGCCCAAACCTTCAGTGATGGCGGCCACCAGAAGAGATGAGTCAGCTTTATCGGCGATGTTGCGCAAGCCATCCCAGGCTGCAGCCACCACTTCCGCGTCTTCGCTGCCTGCGGCGGTGAGCAGTCCCCGGCCCTCATGGTTCAAATGAGCCAAACCTCTGGTTGCGGCCAAGTGGAGCCGGCTGCCCGGAATCATCAGGATGGCTTCGAGAGGCTGGACTGCCGTGGGATCACCCATCAAACCCAGGCTGAAGGCCGCTTGTCGGCCCACGGTTTCGCTGGGATCGTCCAGGGCGTCGATCATGGTCGGCACCATGCTGCGCTGGCCGATGAGACCCGCGGTGCGCAAGGCTTGAAGACGAATGTGTGCATCATCATTTTGGATCATGCTGAGGAGGGAGTCTTCGGGGGCAGAACGCTGGTCTTCCCAACGGGCCAGGGTTTGAAAGGCAGCCAGGCGTTCGGGAGGGTCGGTGGTGCAACCGGTCAGGAGGGCGAGGGCCGTGATTGCCAACAGGCAAATGATGCGCAATGGGGTCGTCATGATCAAAGGCCTTTGCTCCGGTCGGTTTTTTTGTGACGTTGGTTCTGACCACACTTTAACATCTGGGACGTGGGTTTCCAACTGCAGGTTGCCCAGGGGGTGCGAATCTCAATGGATAGGATATTATTATGAATTCCCATTGCGCGTTTCAGTCTGAATTCCAACCTAACCAGCCTGCTCAAAAAGTTGATTCTGAATTGAAATCTGCTTTGAAAATCAAGGATCGGGCCCACTTGTGCTCTCTTGATTGGTTTGGAGAGATTTTGAACCGGAAACTCTATAAAGAGCTTGGGTACAGCTCCATCAACCAATACGCGAGGCAGGAACTTGATTTTGGAAACTCAAAGATCGGAGACTACAGTTGATTGTGGATGTGGCCGATGCAACCACCGGAATCAGAGTGCAAGCCCGAACCCATGTTAAACCACCATTAAAGGGTTGCCAGAACACCTGGGAAATTTGATACACAGGCCCTGGCAGGTTGCAGAACACATATCACGGACTGGTTTTGACCGCAGGCCCGCGCTTTGTTACCATACCCTCACTTCGGAGTTCAAATATCCATAGTTTGTCCTGCCGGGAATTTCGGCCCAAACGCAAGACTTTTTCAGGGAGACCACCATGCGCACCGCCGTTTTGGGAGCCTCCGGCCTGGTAGGCCGGAAAATGCTGACACTGCTGGAAGACTGCCCCTGGTTAACCGGCGACCCGGTTCTGCTGACCAGCGCCCGATCCGCCGGAACAGAAATCCCCTTCCGTGGCCGCTCCCTGGTCTGCCATGAAGTTTCCGCCAATGATTTTACAGACCTGGATCTGGCTCTGTTCAGCGCTGGTGGAAGCACCAGTCGCACCTGGGCTCCGGTGGCAACCGCAGCCGGTTGCGTTGTGGTGGACAACTCTTCAGCCTGGCGCATGGATCCGGATGTTCCTCTGGTGGTGCCGGAAATCAACGGCCAGTTAGCCTCACCTGAGCCGGGCATCATCGCCAATCCCAATTGTTCCACTATCCAGATCGTCATGGCCGTTTCTCCCCTGGACAAGGCCTTCGGGGTCAGTGAGTGCCATGTGACCACCCTGCAGGCCATTTCAGGAGCTGGGCAGGAAGCCGTGCAGGAGATCCTGCAGCAAACCCGCGATTATCCGGATGACAACAACAGCGCCGGCCTTTTCCCCCGCAGCATGGCTTTCAATGCCTTGCCGGCCATTGGTGCAAAAACGGAATTTGGTGGTTACGAAGAAGAAACCAAAGTGCTGCACGAAATGCGCCGGATCATGGATCGATCTGAAGATTTGCATGTGACCTGCACCGCCACCCGGGTGCCGGTGCTGACGGGTCACAGTGCTGCCGTCAGAGTGGTGTGTGATCGTATTGTGAAAGCCGAAGAGGCCTTGGCCGTTCTGGAAAAAATGCCAGGGGTGCAGGTGACCGCCGATCCTCACGACTTTCACACAGCCAGAGAAATTGCCGGTCAGAATGATGTTTTTGTGGGGCGTGTGCGCCAGGATCCGGGATGTGAGCGCAGCCTGCTGATGTGGGTTGTGGCCGACAATCTGCTCAAAGGTGCCGCCTGGAATGCCGTTCAAATCGCCACCGCCGTGGCCGGAAAAAAACAAGCATGATTCCCGGACTGGCTGCCACTTCCCTGACTGTGCGCCCCACCTGGCTGGACCATGTGGACGCCACGACTTTTCTGGGGATGGTGGTGTTGGGCATCATCAGCAGTTTGCTGGCTTCGGGGCCTCAGCTGGCGGTGATGATTATGGTGCTGGTGGCGATGCTGCTGTGGACCGGCTTGAATCCGGCGACCCAATGGCACGCCATGCGGCCCTGGTTGCCAGTGGCTGTTTTTGTCCTGGTGATTCATGTATTTACCACCACGAACGCCGCGCCTTTGGGGCATCCCAGCTGGGGAGGGCTCAGGGCAGGGGTGCTGGCCCTGGCCCGCATTGGTCTGGCTCTGGGATGGCTGGCTCTTTTTGCCCGCTTGAAATCTCTGGACGATTTGGTGCGGGCTGTTCGCTGGTGGCTGCGTCCGCTGGACCAGGTGGGGTTTCCCACGGGACATCTGGCGCTGGTTCTGGCAGTGGCTCTGGGCACGGTGCCCCAGGTCATGAGCGAAGGCCGGCGGGTCGATGCGGTGCTTCGTATGCGCAGGGCGTCAGCCACCGGGGAAACTGTTTCCCGCTGGCGGCGTTATACAGATAAGGTGATGGTGGTTGTTCCCCTGATGGAAAGTCTGTTGCGCCGGGCCGAGGTGCTCAGTCTGAGTTTGCGCACCCGACAACCGGCTGCGGGACAGCCTCTGGCCGGCCCGCCATGGTGGCAGCTGGCTGGTTTGGTGCTTTGGGTGGTTGTTTTGATCCGTTTGTTCTGGCCTGGAGAAACTGCATGAATGACCACAACGAACGAACCCTTCCGGTGGAACCCATGACCGGGGTGCGTGTCTCTTTCCGGGTTGCCTACGTGGGCGCCGGCTTCTCCGGATGGCAATTTCAACCCCAGCACCGCACTGTGCAGGGTGTGTTGAAGAAGAAATTGAGTTTTCTCATGGGACGGGAAGTCTCTCCGGTGGGAGCCGGACGCACCGACACCGGGGTTCATGCCCGGGGCCAGGTGGCTCATGTGACACTGCTCAACGAAGAGGAAGCCACCCGTCTGGAACGCGCTCTGCCGGGGATGATGCCTGCTGATATTGAGGTTTACGGGTTCCAGAGGGTGACTGCCGATTTTCACGCACGGTTCAGCGCCACGGCCCGTCGCTACAGCTATCACCTGCTTTTTCGGCGGGAAATTTTCCTGCCCAACACCTGGCAGATCACCCGCAGTATTGACCGTCAGGCCATGGATGCGGCCGCCGCATTTTTTCCCGGCAGTCATGATTGTGCCAGTTTCTGCAAGACATCCTCCCTTAAAGACAACGGAAATGTCTGCCATATCGATCTTTGCGCCTTTGAATGGTCGGCAGATTCGGCTATCTTTCACGTCCGGGCCAACCGTTTTCTGCATCATATGGTGCGGATCATGGTGGGGACCCTTGTAGAAGTAGGCAGAGGGCAGCGATCTGCCGGAGAAATTCCTGAAATTCTTGAAGCGCGCAATCGCAGCCGGGCTGGCCTGATGGCGCCTTCAGAAGGTTTGTTTCTTGAAGAAGTGTATTATTCAGAAGGAGAGGGTTCATGAAGTTCTTCATCGACACCGCAAACATTGATGAGATCAAGGAAGTCATGGCCATGGGCATGTGCGATGGCGTCACCACCAACCCGAGTTTGATGGCCAGGGAAGGCCGCCTTGACACCGATGTCATGCTCAAGGAAATCTGCGACCTGGTGCAGGCTCCCGTCAGTGGCGAAGTGACCGCTCTTGACGCCGATGGCATGATTGAAGAAGGCAAACGCCTGGCCGCCATCAGCGAGCACATTGTGGTCAAAGTTCCCACCACCTATGACGGTCTGGTGGCCACCGCCGCCCTGGCCGCCGAGGGTATTAATGTCAACGCCACCCTGATCTTTTCTGCCAACCAGGCCCTGCTCATGGCCAAGGCTGGCGCGGCGTATGTCTCGCCTTTCGTGGGCCGGCTGGATGATGTGGGGGAAGATGGCATGCAGCTCATCGCCGACATCTGCGAAATTTACCAGAACTTCGACTACGACACCGAAGTGATCGTCGCTTCAGTTCGCTCTCCCATGCACGTGGTTGATTCAGCCCTGCTGGGTGCTGATATCGCCACTATTCCGCCTGCAGTGATCAAGAAGCTGGTGGCCCATCCCCTGACGGATAAGGGCTTGGCCGGTTTCATGGCAGACTGGGAAAAACTCCAGGCGAGCAAGTGAGATTTTCACGGGAATATTCCGGAGTCCTGGCTGGGCTTCTGGTGGGCGTCATTTTTGGTGGCGCTCTGCTGCTGGTGCGGTTCGGTGGGCTTCCTGCGGGAAGCTGGTTCGCATCGGGGCCCGGCTCTTCGGTCAGTAAACCCGTGGATGAAAATGGCTTGATATCCGGCGGCCTGGGCCTTTTTGAAGAACGGGAGAACGCCATTGTTCTGGCCACCCGGCGGGTTGCTCCGGCAGTTGTCAGCATCAACGTGGTCCAGTCCCAGAGTATCAATGATCCATCCATGAAAATGTGGGAACGCATGGGGTACATTCCCCGGCGGGAACATCTGCAGCATGTGCAGAGCATGGGCTCCGGTGTCATTGTCTCAAGCGATGGCCTCGTGGTCACCAACAGCCATGTCCTTGAGAATGCCGTGCAAATCATCGTCACCCTGTCCGATGGCGGGCAGTATCAGGCCAGGGTGGTTGATGTGATTGATAATTTTGATTTGGCGGTGCTGCAAATTCCGGGTTCTGATTTTCCCGTGGCCAAGTTTGCTGAAAATAGTTTTCTGAATATCGGCGAATGGGCCATTGCCATCGGCTCACCCTACGGTTATCTGCTGGCCGATACCCAGCCCACGGTGACGGTGGGAGTGATCAGCGCACTGAACCGCGACATCAAACGCAAAAGCGGTGAGCGGGAGTATCTGGGCATGATCCAGACCGATGCGGCCATCAACCCGGGCAACAGCGGTGGTCCACTGGTCAACACCAAGGGTGAAGTGGTGGGCATCAACACCTTTATTTTCAGTGATTCCGGTGGCAACGTGGGCATGGGGTTTGCCGTGCCCTCATCCAGAGTGCAGCAGGTGTTGGAAGAAATTCGTAAGTACGGTCATTACCGGGAAGGCAGTCTGGGGTTTGACCTGCAGAAACTGTCGCCGGGCATGATGCAGTATCTTGGTGTGAAAGATCCGGTGGGCTTTCTGGTTCTGGCGGTGATTCCGGGTTCACCTGCCTGGAAAAGTGGATTGCGACCGAAGGATATTATTCGAGAGGTTGAAGGGCACGCCCTATCCTCGTCGGATGTTTGGTATCGTCTGGTTTATGAAGCCCAGGTTGGTGACAGCATCAACTTCCGAGCCGAGCGTAAGAATGTTTCGTTCAACGGAAAAATCATCATTGAAGAGTCAAGGTAGACCAATGGTCTATAGGAGATCACTGTGACTGAAAAGAATACATCAAACCAAAAACCGCTCATTCTGGTCACCGGTGGTGCCGGATTCATGGGCATCAATCTGATTCGTTATTTACTCAACGAAGAAGTGATGATTCGTTCGCTCGACTATGCCCCTTTTGATTATGCCGACTGCATGGATAAGATCGAGATTCACACCGGTGATATTCGCGATGCCGATGCAGTGGAAAAAGCCATGAAGGGTGTGGATATTGTCATCCACTGCGCCATGGCCCTGCCGCTGTATACTGAAAAAGATATCATGAGCACGGGCATCGACGGCACCCGCCTGCTGCTGGAAAAAGCACGCGATCATTCGGTGGATCGTTTTGTTCACGTATCATCCACGGCAGTGTATGGCATTCCCGATCATCACCCTCTGCTGGAGACCGATGACCTCGATGGCGTGGGACCTTATGGCAACGCCAAGGTGATGGCTGAAGCAGTGTGTGAGGAATTCCGTGCCCAGGGTATGATTGTTCCCATCATCCGGCCCAAGAGTTTCATCGGACCCGAGCGTTTGGGTGTGTTTGCCCTGCTTTATGATTGGGCTATGGACGGCCGCGGTTTTCCGATGATTGGTGATGGCAAAAACCGCTACCAGTTGCTGGATGTGGAAGATCTGAGTCAGGCTTGCTGGTTGTGTTGCACCCTGCCGGATCAAACCGTCAATGATACTTTCAACATTGGAGCGGGCGAGTACACCACCATGGGCGAAGACTGGCAGGCCGTGCTGGACCATGCCGGTCATGGGGGCCAGGTGAAGGGTTTTCCCGCTGCGCCGGTGATCTGGGCTCTGCGCATTCTGGACAAGCTGGGCCTTTCCCCGCTGTACAAATGGGTGTATGAAACCGCCGCCACCGACAGCTTTGTCTCCATCGACAAAGCCGTGCGGGTGCTGGGTTATCAGCCCAAACACTCCAACAAGGACGCCTTGATTCGCAACTTCAAATGGTACCTGGCCAGTCTTGATGAATTCGCCAACCAGTCCGGCGTGACCCACCGTGTGCCCTGGAAACAGGGCGCCCTGGGTATTGTCAAAAAATTCTTTTAAAAGGGAGTCGGAATCGTGATTGCAGTGACAGGCGCCGCCGGTTTTATTGGCAGTAATATTGTCTGGGAGCTCAACCGGCGCGGGGTTGATGATATCATCGTGGTGGATGTGCATGGCACAGATGAGGGCAATGAAAACCTGGTCCATCTGCGGTATGAAAGGTACATGGAGAAAGATGCTTTCCGCACCTGGCTGGCCGACGAAGACAACGCCCGGCATGTGGATTGTGTTTATCACATGGGCGCCTGCAGCAGCACCACTGAAACCAACGCCGCCTATCTGGACAGCAATAATTTCGGGTACACCCGGGATTTGTGCCTGAGTTGTCTGGCAGCCGGGGTCCGGTTTATCAATGCCAGCAGCGCGGCTACCTATGGCGACGGGGAATTCGATTACAATGATGATCACGAGGGCATCAAGCTCCTGAAGCCTTTGAATCTTTACGCCAAATCAAAACAGGATTTTGATGTGTGGGCGTTGGATATGGGCTACCTGGACCAGATCGTCTGCCTGAAGTTTTTCAATGTTTATGGGCCCAACGAATGGCACAAAGGAGACATGCGTTCCATGGTGTGCAAAGGGTATGAACAGATCGTCGCCAGCGGTGTGGTGAAGCTGTTCATGTCCGATCGTCCCGAGTACGCCGATGGTGGGCAGCAAAGAGATTTTGTTTATGTGAAGGATGCCGTGGACATGACGTTGTGGTTTGCCGACAAGACAGAGATCAACGGCATCTTCAACGTGGGAACTGGTGAAGCCAACGATTGGAACCGGCTGATCAGCGCCATCTTCCTGGCCATGGACAAAGAGCCGAATCTTGAATACACCAGAATGCCTGCTCACCTGAGGGGCAAGTATCAGTACCACACTGAGGCGCGCATGGATAAAATTCGTGCCGCCGGATACGACCGCCCAGTCACCGCTTTAGAAGATGCGGTGGCCGATTATGTGCAAAACCATTTGATGACAGGCAGGCATTTAAGCTCATGAGTGGATCGCACCATCGAAACAGGCCCGGTGCCCTCTTTCCCAGCGCCGACCCGGAGCTGGCCAGAGGACTTGCCCGGATTCCCGACCTCCTGCGGGAAATTCTTCCCATGAAGGAAAAACACCGTAAGCAGTTGGCTACGGGAGTGCGCAGGTTGTCTGGTTTTCTAACCACTGACAGGGACAGTCTGCCAGCGGATTATATGACGCGCCCGGAATATCTGGCTGCCTACCTTCATTACTTCATGCCCTGGAATATTTACCGGCAGGCCCGCTTGCTGCAGGGACTGGATTTTTCCCTGAAGCCCGGCTCCACCATTCTGGATTTTGGTTCAGGTCCCCTGACTTTTCTGCAGGCCATGTGGCTGACCCGACCGCACATGCGCACCGGTGAATACAAATATGTGGGATTTGACCGGTCGGAACCTGCTCTGAAAGCCGGGCGGAAATTATTTGAGGGTCTGGCCGGGGATGCCGGCAGAACCTGGAAGGTGCAAACCGAAAGACAGCTGTCGGCCGCCCGCAAAAGCGGACCTGCCGATCTGATTGTGGCCGGTAATTTTATCAATGAATTGAATCCGCCCCGCTCGGCCCACGGTGAAGAAGTCTCCGCCGAGGATGTTCTTCTGCAGCGGTGGAGCAGCCTGTTGAAGCCCGATGCCGCTATTCTGGTCATCGAACCCGGCACCCGTTCATCCAGCAAGCAACTGGTGCGTTTGCGGG
>JAOZJV010000611.1 GCA_029935695.1 Candidatus Krumholzibacteriia bacterium
CAGCTTTCGCACCGCTTGTGGGAGCCTGCACTGTGTTTGATGGATTGCCTTCAACCATTTTCCAGTCCGGTGTTTTGGCCTGACCTGGCACAGTCAGAAATAGCAGAAAAAGAGTAAAGAAAAGTAAAAGGAGAATCGGGTGTTTTGATTTTTGTTTTCGATTGATCTGCATTTGGGGCAACTGATTGTTAGCAATAATTTTCATAGCAATCCCCTCCCGAATTACTGTACAAACCGACAAATACCATCAGCACCAATTCTGGTCTGACAAAAAAAGACCCACCTTTGCAGGAAGAGGTTCTTTCAGAACAGCTTCCGCAGGTGAGCCTGCACTTATTATGACACGCCAACTAACCGTTGGCCCTAAGAAGCCTACAAACATTTCAAGCCTCCAATCCTAATCCCACACGGAACCTACCATACCGGAAACTTGATTTCAACATAATTGAGAGTCTCAATCTTGACCTATCAGTCTCCTGAGACGATTATTTGGGGCAATCAATGATTTGCCACTTGCAAACAACCCGAAAGGTTCCCCATGTCCAAGCATATTGACGTCATGCTCCTGCTCGCATTGCCCGCCAGTGGCAAAAGCGAAGCCCGCCGTTACCTGGCCAGCCTCAGCCCCGAAGAATGCCATGACCAATTCGGCATCGGCCACACCGTTCAGCTGGATGACTTCCCATATGTGCACATCATGCGCCGCATCACCGACGAGCTGACAGGTCGGGGCCACACAGGCATGTTCTTCCTTTCACCAGCTCTGCCTTTCCGCAACCCTGTGGACTGGCTCACTTTGATCGAGTTGCTGAACGAAGATTACGACGACCTGGTGGCCGGCAACAAACCCGCTCCCGAATCGGCCGCCCTGTGGCTCTTTGACCGCATCGACGCTGCCCGGGTGCGCGCCGGTGGCGAGGCCATCATCAGCACGCTGGACGATGATCTGCGCAAAGAAATCGCCGGGCCCATTGAAGAAGAAGCTCAGACTCTGCTGCGCGATAAAATTGCCGAAGTGCCCGACACCATGGAAGGCAAAACCGTCGTGGTCGAGTTTGCCCGTGGCGGCGCCGACGGATCGCCCCTGCCCCTGGTTCATCCCTTCGGCTACAAGGCCAGCCTGGCCCAGCTGAGCGAGAAGATGCTGGCCAAAGCGAGCATCCTGTATATCTGGGTGGAACCCACGGAATCGCGCCGCAAAAATGCCGCCCGCACCGACCCCAACGATCCCGGCAGCATCCTGCACCACGGTGTGCCCCTGGCTGTCATGTATGGTGACTATGGTGTGTGCGATATGGCTTACCAGCTGGAACAGTCGGCCAGGCCCAACACCGTTCAGGTGGAAAAAGGCAGCAACACCTACTACCTGCCTCTCGGCCGTTTCGACAACCGGGTGGACCGCACTTCGTTCATTCGTGAGGATGTGGACAAGTGGTCCGACGAGGACAAGGGTCTTCTGCAGGCTGGCATGCGCGAAGCGTTTGATCAGTTGGCCGATGGTCAGGACGACTGACTTTCCTTCATGATACAAAAAAAGGGAGGCCCTTGGTGGCCTCCCTTTTTTGTATTCAAATTCAATTCAACTGCAAAGCCATCACCTCGGGATACAAGGCATCATCTTCCAGAGTCATGCGTTTGTTGATCACGGCAAAGATGGTTTCAGTGTCGGCCAGAAAACCCCGGGGATCATCGCTGACCTGACTGGCGCAGGACCACTTTAAACGGTAGTCCTGAAAAGCTCTGAATAATGGACCAATTTCACCCTTGAATTGATGGGCCAACTTCAGCACCTGAAAATCTTCACTGGCCATGAGCGCGGGATAAATGTGCCGATCTTCCATGCTCAAATGCACCATCAGCTGCCCATTGAGGCGTGAAATCAACGCCATCACTCCATCGGCCACCGGCTCAACATCCTCTGCAGCAAGCAAATGGCGGATTTGATCGATCATGGAGAGGAATTCCTGGTGATGTGTTTTAAGAATATCCAATTCATTCATGGGCAAAACCTCAGCTTGGGTTCCTGATCAGCATGGTTATCATTTTGATCGTCAGAAGCCAAAATCACCTGAGGAATTTCTTCACAAATACAGTCTACAGATAGCGCACAACAATCCAGACCAAGCCAAACCCCGTCAAAAAGATAATTCCCGCCCAGCTCAACCCAGTCATGAAAGGACCCGGCCGGTGCTCCGGTGGCACGTTTTGCCCCCGCACCACACGAAAGTTGAGAATGGCCACCAGTGGTGCGGTCAGGAAAGCCAGCACCGTCACCACATCAATCAGGGTTTTCATGTTGGATACAAAGAAGGCAATGATCAGCACGGCAAAAACCATCAACAGGGACATGAGCACGAGGTAGAGTGTGCGTCCTTTGCTCACCGAACGACCGGTTGCCAGAGGAACCCCCACGCTCAAAGTGCGGGAGTATCCGTCGAGCACGGTCAAGGTTGTGGAGAACATGGTGATGAATGCCACCAGAGTGATCACCCAGCTGCTCCACTGGCCAAGAGTTGAGGTGAACATTTCCACCAGTTGAGCAGAAAAGCGCACGGCCCTGGGTGAAAACTCCGTGCCGGTTCCATACATGACAAGGGCCCCGAAGCTGACAAAAGCCAGA
>JAOZJV010000612.1 GCA_029935695.1 Candidatus Krumholzibacteriia bacterium
CGGCAAAGCGGGAACACTCGGCCATGCCCAACCATCCGAAAGAATAATCAGGATCAAGACTGAGCGCCTGCTCAAAATGCCCCACCGCTTCGCTGACGTGTCCCCCCAGAAGAGACAGCTCTCCCAGGTAACGCAATGGATAAAGATCCAGAATTCTTCGGTCCGTGGCAACCCCGTTGTCTTCGGGCGGGCGCACCAGAAGGCCGGCCAGGCTTTGGCGGGCGCTGGATTCCAGGCGGCGGGAAAGCTCCACTCCCAGTTCCGCGGAACGCAATTCCAGGTGCCGGATATCCACGGCTGCCTGGTGCAGAATAACCCGGGGATGATCCGGGAAAAGTTCGCTCATGCGGCGCATCAGGGTGCGGGCTTCATCCACACGGTCCAACGCCAGCAGACCCGAGGCGGAACTGACCCCCAGATCGGGCAACCAGGGCTGTTTCTGCAGATATTCAGGATCTTTGTCTGCCATGCGGATCCAGGCGGTGTGCAGCTGACCGAGAGCCGTCTTCAAACCACCGGTGGGCAAAACTTCATCGTCAAGGGTCTGGATGCCTGCAGTGCCCATCTTGTAGGCAAAGTAGGGTTCCTGGGGATATTCAATCATGGCCTTGCGCAGAATACGCTGATTCCGTTCGCGCTTGCGGGTCAGGTGCTCCGCCTTGCCGCCTTCGTGGACCACCGTCAAATTGGTGTCCTTGATTTGCATATTTTCCTGACTGGCCCAGGCAGTGAGGCTGTCTGAAATTTGTTCAAAAATGGGATAGCGGTAGCGGACGTCTGCATTGTTGCGGAACAGGCGGATCATGGTGGCGTTGCGGTTGGTCTCTTCGCCCATGGGGCTGGCCATGCGCAAGCGGTACCCGGCAGCCTTGGGGTCGTGCAGCAGACGCTGGAACTCCACAGGCCTGACCGGTTGCAGAAATTCATCAGCATCCAGAATCAACACCCAATCGCACAGAGCTTCGTCCAGACCGGCGTTCCGGGCCTGGGCAAAATCATCTTCCCAGGCCACATCCAGAACCCTGGCTCCGTAACCTTCAGCAATAATGCGGGTGTTGTCTTTTGATCCTGTGTCCACGACGATCACTTCATCCACCAGGGCCAACACCGATTTGATGGTCATCCCGATGGAGGCCTCTTCGTCTCTGGCAATTAGACACAAGCTCACGGTTTTGCGGTTCATAGGCTGCTATTGTTCCCTTTTATCAACACATGTATGAGGCTCCGAATCCTTTCGAAGCACCCTTCTTGTATCGTCACCCCCAGACCCATGTTTAAATGATTTTATGGGATTTTTATCAGAGGGTTGCCAAAGATGCCAAACACCCCCACTATGGTGTCTTCAGACAACCATCGGCTCCAAACCCAGGGATGCGCTTTTTGGCACCATGAATGATCAACAAAACCGCATCATCACCCCGCAAAATCGACTTAATCTGGAATTAAAGGACAATCAGGGTCTGTTGCCATCCTATGCCCTGCTGGACAACATCCGCAGTGTGTGGAATGTGGGCTCTATCTTCCGCACCGCCGATGCGGTGGGCCTTGGCGGCCTCTTTCTGACCGGCATGACCGCCACCCCCCCGCGCAAGGACATCGAAAAAACGGCCCTGGGCGCCACTCTCACCGTTCCCTGGGACTATTGGCAGGACTCCCTGGCCGCGGCCCGGCGCATCAAAGAGCAGGGTATTGCCCTGGTGGCCCTGGAGCAAACCGACCGCTCGGTGGACTGGGAAGAATTTCAGTTTCCCTTTCCCCATTGTTTTGTGGTGGGGCACGAGGTCAAAGGAGTGCGGCAGGAGATTCTGGAATTGGCCGACCACGTGGTGGAAATTCCCATGGCCGGCAGCAAACAAAGTTTAAACGTGGCGGTGAGTTTCGGGATTCTGGCCTACCAGGTGCGGCGGCGCTGGCTGGAACAGGCGCCATGAGTTTTCAGTCTCCCTGGCAAAGCACATTTTTCAGAGGCGCAGTGGCTTTCTTGCGTCTGTTGTTGCGCCCCTTCGGGCAGCTGGAAAACCGATTCGTTGAAAAACTGACCCACAGCCAGAATCAGCGGGTTGTGAAATATCTGGAAAATCATCCCCCGGAAAACATGCTGCTGATCATGCCCCGCTGCGTCAAAAAATCCGGATGCAAAGCCAACGTGCAGGAAGGCTTGGCAGAGTGCCTCCAGTGCCGTCAATGCCCCCTCGGAGATGTGGCCCAGCTCTGTGACCAGCACGGCATCGAAGCTTTGGTGGCTTTCCGCAGCCACATCGCTTTCAAGATGGCCCGCACCAGAACTCCTGACCTGATCATCGCCACCGCCTGTCACGACCGCCTGATCAAAGCCCTGCGCGCGGTGCCTGAATACCCGGCTCTGCTGGCCCCCCTGCCGCCCATGGAAAAAATGTGCGTGAACGCCGGAGTGGATCTGGTTTGGTTGGCTCAGCAGCTGGAGAGAGTTTGCCCCGTCCCAGCCAAAGCCAGGGCCGCCGGCAACTCATGAACAGAGCTTCCGAAATACGGGCCGCCCTGACCCTGACCCGCCCCGACCAATGGACCATCCTCACCTTTCAATTCATGGTGCCGGTCATGCTGGTAGCCCCGGGCGCCCGTGGCGGTGGATGCTGGCTT
>JAOZJV010000093.1:0-2834 GCA_029935695.1 Candidatus Krumholzibacteriia bacterium
ACGATACATGCCAATCATGCCGTCAAAATTGCCTTCCACTTCCGGGAAACCGGCGGCACTGAAAACCACGAATCCCTGCTGGCCTTTTTCCGGATACCGGTCCGGATGCATGATTCCTCCATGCTCATTCATCAGCATGTAGGGTTCCAAATTAGGAAGCAGCCGATCCATGAACGTTTTCATGATGCCGGTAACATTGAAGATAAACAACGGAGAGGCGAAAATGACCAGATCTGCTTCCCTGTATTTCTTTCGCAGCATGGCCATGTCGTCTTTGTAGATGCATTCTCCGGGTGTTTTGGTCCAACAGGTATAACACCCGGTGCATTCTTTTATTTCCAGGTCCTTGAGTTTGAAATACTCGACATTTGCACCGGCCTGTTTGGCTCCTTCACAAAAATGATTCACCATGAACGTTGTTTTGGAAAACTTTTCACTGCGAAATCCACCATCAAAAACTACGATATTTTTGATTTTCCCCGGGCCGAAATTCTTGTACTCAAATTTGATGTTTTTGGGTTTAGGCTGGTTGGTCTTCCGGGATTTGGTTGGTGGAGAAAACATACTGGCAAATTTGAGCATGATGGTCGCATCGCCTCCTATTTTATATTTTCCTTCGATCAGAGACTTGTCACCGGAGACCTCATTGTTTGATATCTGCAACCAGAGTGTGGAGTCACATTGAATTGTTGTTTTGGGGCTGGGATGCAATCCCTCGTTGTATTCACATTTTCCCTCTACAATTACGAGGTAACCTGTTGTCGGTTCATCCCCCGTAAGGAGAAACTGAATGGTGGTATCGACACCTTTGGCTGCTTCCCTGTTCAGCCCGAATGGCATTGCCTGAAACAAATCGTGGATGGTTTTGAACTGATAATTTCCGGTACCCATTTTTCCTGTCAAATAGTCGGGCAGTTTTCTGGTGACGGGAATTCCAATGGCCAGTTGTAAAACGATGGGCACCAGAGTTGCGATGATTGTATTGATGGCCTGATCCGAGTGATAAGTGATTGTGGTCAGAACAATGGCTGCTGCAAAAATTCCGGCCCAAATATAATTGAGGATCAGGTTGATCTTGAGAAATGTTTCTCCTTCAGTGATGGCTTGGGGGTAATTGTTTTGGGAAAACTCAAAAGTGAATGGTTTCATTTTGAGAATTGGTGGAATCAAGGCCACCAAAAATAATCCGAGATATAAACCTTCAATGATGTTTTCAATATACCATTGGCCAGCTGCAAAATTTGCCAAAGCGGAAATGCATCCCACGATGGCCACTGCTGACACCCCAATAGAAAAATAGGTCTGCTTTTTCAGCTTGAATGCTACTGAAAGGTTGATGGTCAGAATGAGGATTGCCAATATTACAAAGGGCTGCAGCATTCCCATTTTGTATCGGGAAGCCTGAGCAAGTACATTGAGAGCTATAACCGTTGCAAAGGGGATGGATCTCAGTAAGATGCCCATCTTTACTCCAGATTGATAGATAACTCGATGAATTCATTTTCCTTCACTTCGAAGGAGACATCTTCAAAATCAGGAGGCCCAAACATTCCGTATTCATTTTGAGAGAAACCGTAGGGTTCACTGGGGGCCCCGAAGAAATTTTTATCGAGTTTATCATTGTCGTCCTGGTCCTGATAAACAGCCAGGACATAGGTTCCGACAGGAATTTCACTCAATACATGAGTGATTGTTGGCTCTTTGATAGCCACGTTAATGCCCACCAATTCTTCCCCGAAGTTCAAGTAACCTTCAGAATTGAAAAGGCCGATTTTTACTTTACCGCCTTCTTCAACTTCAATGCCTGTTACTTTCAAATCGATGGTTCCTGTCTGGGCAAAAACAGAAGAAGTTATCAAGGTGAACAATCCAGCCATCAGCAATTCAGTGAATAGTTTCATTTTCATTTCCTTTAAATAACTGATTTGTTTTCAACTCAATAACTATTGAGTCGTCATGCTAGTCGTTTTCTTAATTAAAAAGCCAGCAAAAAGGTGGGAGGGCCGGGTAAATGAGTGTGTTGTCAGTTAGGTTGAGAGATTGATTCTCGAATAATAATCCGAATATCCTCATTGTTTGGATCCCAAACCGCCGGCCGATCGGCGTACCATGGCGCAGCGGAAGTATTCACAAAAGGCACGGCTGCCGGGTCCTTTTTCAACCGGTTGATTTTCCCTTCCAGATTAGAATTCTGCTGCAGTGCCTGCTGCGCGGCAAATTCCCATCCAGGCAATGACTGCAGGGAAACTTTGACCAGCAATCCAGTAAAAAGAATGGCCGGAAAAATCATCACCCAGCGATTGCCGGTCCACTTGCCTTTCAGCTCCGATAATCCCTTGCTCCCAACTGCAGCCAGCTCCCAGGCCACCAATGGATACAGGACCAAAAGATGCCTCAGGCTATGATCAAAAAATGAATACTGCGTGATCAGCAACATGAGCGTCATGCCCGCCACAACCAAGGGCCCAAGGAGCGACTCACTGGGAATAATCGTCATGGGATGCTGCGCGTTGGGACGCAACGGGCAGGGTCGTTTGTCAACACTGCCACGCAAATACACCATCAGCGCCAACGCCATCACCACCAACCCGACCCAGGGGAAAAGACGACCCAGGTTTTGGAAATAAAATTTCAACCCGCGCACAAATTTGCGCAGGATGGGGGCCGGATCTTCAGACAGGACTTTGAGCAAGGGCTGGGGCTGCAGCTGGCGGTAAACGGAATAATCAGGCCACAAGCGCGTGTCCTTCACCAGCTCTGACTGGCTTTGTAAGGTGAACACCGGATTGCCCGTCAATTGAGTGTTGCGCAGAAGCCAGGGAAGGTTGGCCAGC
>JAOZJV010000093.1:2844-7802 GCA_029935695.1 Candidatus Krumholzibacteriia bacterium
AGCCAGCAGCACCATCAGCAAGGCCATCATCAGCCTGCGGTTCCAAAATGCAGGGGCCAGCGTAGAATCACGGCGGGCCACGGTGCGTAATTCCGTTCGGCCCCAGAGCCACCACAACAGCGGGACCCAAATGAGGTCCAGGCGCAGCAGGGCCAGCGATCCAAGCAGCAGGCCGTCAATCACGCCGGGTCCTGCTGACGAAATATCACGATGACGCAGCCAGATCAGCAGAAGCAACAGGCCCGCTGGCAGCTCGACAAAGGCCCAATCCACGGCAAAATCCATCAGCGGACTCATCAGCAGCAAAACCAGCCACATGGCGGTGGCTTGGAGATTGTGTCTGGCCAGATGACTTCTGATTCCCACCCAGGCCAGCAGGCCCAGAAAGAACACCTGCAGCCAGCGCACCCTGGAAACGGCAGTAAAAGGATCATCCTGAACCCCCGCCACCGGAACAGTCAGCAGCATGGCAAACCCAGGTCCCCGATGAATCAACGGCTGAGGCAGTTCCTGGGCAAAATCAAAAGCAAAAGACAGGGGATAGGTCACATCGGTCACAAAACCATCGCCGCGAAGCAGGTGCCGGGCCACCGAAAGGTGCGTGTACACATCGCTGGTTTGCAGATGGGGCCGCGCCGGGTGCAGAGCAAGCCAGAGGGAAAGAAAAAGGAGGGCAGCCAGCAGGCCACCCCCCAAACGGAGAATCCGTTCCCGCGGAGTCGTTGACGGGAAGTCAATCCGCTTTTTCATGGCAGATCAGTTGCCTCGGCTGCCGGGTTTTACAACTTTCTGGCCCTCTTTGCACAGGGGACATTCTTCCGGCTTTCATGTTTGCACCTGAACCCTGGCCAGGGCATTCAGAGGCAGGGGCAAGCCCGCGTCGCCACCGGTGCGGTCGATAATGCTGGTGACGCCGACAACTTTGCCACCGGCTTTTTCCACGCATTCGATCACTTCCAGGACACTGGTTCCGCGGGTGACTACATCTTCAGCGATGATGACTTTCTCGCCTTCTTCGATGGCGAAGCCGCGGCGGATCTGCATCACGCCATCAACCCGTTCAGTGAATACAAAACGCCGGCCGGCGGCCCGGGCCACTTCGTGCCCGATGAGGATGCCGCCCATGGCGGGGCTGACCACCAGGTCGCAGGGTGTTTCCTTGAAAAAACCGGCCATGGCAGCGCCCAGTTCCTTGGCCAGCTCGGGAAACTGTAAAATGCGGGCGCACTGGAAATAGCGATCACTGTGCAGGCCGCTGCTGAGCAGGAAGTGACCCGAGTGCAGGGCTCCCAGTTCTTCCATCAGATTCAGGACTTTTTCTTCGGTCATGCCACAAATCCTCCGTTATTCCATGTCGTTGGCAATGGCTGCCAGGGCGGCAGCCGGGTCATTGGCTTTGGTGATGGGGCGGCCCACCACCAGGAAATCGGCGCCCAGATCCACGGCCATGCGCGGAGTGGTGACGCGGTGCTGATCATCGGTGGCGGCGCCGGCCATGCGGATGCCGGGGGTGATGACCAGAGGTTCATCTCCCACCGCTTTACGCAAAACGGGCAGGTCCGCCGCGCTGCACACCATTCCGTCACAACCGCAATCCCAGGCCAGGGCAGCCAGGCGCTCTACGCTGTCGTTGAGGTTGTCGCTGCTGGGGCGTACTTCGGTGATTTCTTCTTCAGACAAACTGGTCAAAACCGTGACTGCCAGCAAAGCAGGACGAACCGCTCCTTCGGGAACCGGTGCGCTGGCCAGAGCTGCAGCGGCAGCTTCCATGGCGCCCCGGCCGGCCGAGGCGTGCATGGTGCACAGGCTTGCGCCCATGGCGGCGGCCATCTTGGCAGCCGAGGCCACCGTGTTGGGAATGTCGTGGTATTTCAGGTCCAGGAAGATGTTGCGATCCATCTGGCGCAGTTGGCGCACCACATCGGGACCGGCGGCGGAAAAGAGCTCCAGGCCCACTTTCACAAAACCGCCATCAGTGCCCAGACTTCCCGCCAGTTCCAGGGCCTGGCTCTGTCCGGGAACGTCCAGGGCAGTGATCACGCGCCGGTTGGCTGGCAGGTTGCGCAAATGCTGAATCAGGTTTTCACGGTTCATGAGGCTCTCCGGGACTGCTGGGGGCTATTATCTGGACTTTGCGGGGCTATTCGGACTTGATTTGTCTTGCCGTCACCCGCCATTTGCTACTAATCTTCTAACAGGCGCGGGACCGGAATGCAAATCCATTTCACAGGTCCCGCCGGATAGTTGTGCCAATAGGCGTCTATTTCCCACTCATAAGAGGTTTTGTCTTGCTGGATCGTAAATATCTTCGTGAAAACCAGGAATTGGTTACCCGGGCTGTGGAATTAAAAAATGAGTCTGTGGATGTGGGCGCATACTACGCCAAAGATGCCGAGCGCCGGGCCGCCCTGCAGGAGATGGAAACTCTCCAGGCCGAGGCCAACAAGGCCAACAAAGCCATCAGCGAGAAAAAGAAAGCCGGTGAGGATGCTTCCGGTGCCATCACGGCCATGAAGGAAGTTTCCGCCAAGGTCAAGGGCTTGAAAACCCGGGCATCAGAACTTGAGGCAGAAGTGGAAGCACTCTACATGTGCATCCCCAACATCCCTCATGAAAGCGCCCCCGAAGGCGGCGAAGAAAATAACGAAACGGTGCGCACCTGGGGCAAGCCGGTGGATCCTGATTTTGAAGTTCTGCCCCACTGGGAAATTGGGGAAGACCTGGGTATTTATCATCCCGAGCGCAGCAGCCGCATGAGCGGTCGCGGATTCACTGTTCTTTCCGGTGGCGGCGCGCGCCTGGAGCGGGCTCTGATCAACTGGTTCCTGGATGTGCATCTGGAGCAGGGCTACACCGAATTCAGCATTCCCTTTCTGGCCAATCGTACAGCTCTAACGGGTACCGGCCAGCTGCCCAAGCTGGAAGATGATATGTACCTGGCCAACGAGGACGATCTGTTTCTCATCCCCACGGCCGAAGTCACCATCACCAATGTGCACATGAAAGAGACTCTCAAGCTGGAAGATCTGCCAAGGCAATACACCGCCGCCTCCGCCTGTTTCCGGCGTGAAGCCGGAGCCGCAGGCAAGGACACCCGGGGCCTGGTCCGGGTGCACCAGTTCAACAAAGTGGAGATGGTGAAGTTCGTGGACCCGGACACATCCTGGGATGAATTGGAAAAACTGACTGCCGACGCCGAGTACCTGCTGCAGCAACTGAATCTCCCGTACCGGGTGCTGTGCCTGGCCACGGGCGACCTCAGCTTTGCCGCCAGCAAATGTTACGATCTGGAAGTGTATTCCGCCGGTGTGAAGACCTGGCTGGAGGTTTCATCCTGCAGCAACTTCCTGGATTTCCAGGCCCGCCGCGCCGGCATCCGTTTCAAGGGTGATGGTCGCAAGGGTTATGTGCACACCATCAACGGATCCGGTTTGGCATTGCCCCGCATTCTGGTGGCCATCATGGAGAACTACCAGACGGCTGATGGACGCATCCGCATTCCCGAAGTATTGGTGCCTTATATGGGCGGAGCGGAGTTCATCGAATAGGATGCTGTCCAAAATCTGGCAAACCGGCATTCCCTGGCTGCGCAAAAGGTACGTGTTTAACATTTACCTGCTTGTGGGCAGTCTGAGCATCGTTGTGGCTACGACCATTTTCACCTTCAAGGTTTCGAAAAGTGTCGAGCGCCAGAGTTTCCTCACTACCCAGCTGTTGTCCGGGGTGGCCAGCCGTTTGTTCACGGCCCAGAATGTTGAGGATGTCCTGCCGATTATTGAGATCATCAATGAGAACGAGGTGCCTTTTATTCTGACGGATAATTCGGGCCGGCCGTTCATGTGGAATCCTCCGGTCATTGGCATTCCGTTGCCCAACTACCAGATTCTGATATCTGAAAATGTGAACAACACCCGCAACCCGGTGATTCTGGAAATCCTGTCCCTGGCAGCCAAATACGATATGGAACAGGAACCTTTTGCCATCGTTGACGAAGATGGTGTGCGCAAAGGAACCCTGCATTATGGCCGGTCGGCCCTGAGCCAGCGGTTGCGCATCATGCCCTATCTTGAGCTGATGATCATGGCGCTGTTTTTCCTGCTCATTCTGTGGGCCCTGCAAAGCAAAAAAGACGCCCAGCAGCAAGCCCTGTTTGCCGGCATGGCCAAAGAAACGGCACATCAGCTGGGCACTCCTCTGACTTCCATCATGGGCTGGGTGGCTCTGCTGGAGGACAAGGTTGGCAAAAACAAGGAAGTCATGGTCGAGCTGAACCGTGACGTGGACCGGTTGAGCATGATCTCTGCCCGGTTCAGTCAGATCGGTTCGCTGCCCAAGCTGAAGGACACCGACCTGAACGAATTGGTGGACGAGTCGGTGGAGTATTTTCAAAAGCGCCTGCCCCATCACGGGGGAAGGGTGCAGCTCAGGCGTGAAGGTCAGGGCAGCCAGCTGGTGAGTTTCAACCGGGATTTGATGGGGTGGGTTCTGGAAAACCTGATCCGCAATGGCATTGACGCCCTGGTCGACGGCAAAGGCACCATCACCGTGCGGGTGGAGGACAACCCTGCGGGCGGTTTGTGGGTTTTTGTTTCCGATACGGGCAAGGGTATTCCGGCCCGTGTGGGGAACAAAATCTTCGAACCTGGTTTCACCACCAAGAAGCGCGGCTGGGGCATGGGGCTGGCGCTGGTCAAGCGCATCGTCACCGATTATCACGGGGGCCGCATCACTGTGGAATCCACCAGCAGCCACGGCACGACTTTTCAGGTGGTCCTGCCACCACTTATTGAAGAATAAAGGAGCCCGTTTTGGCTTATAAAATTTTATGGATCGATGACCACATTGAAGAGCTGCGTTCCCACACCATGTACCTTGGTGAGAAGGGATACGAAGTTGAAGGAGTGACCAACGGCATGGATGGCCTGGCCATTCTCCGGGAACAAAATTTTGAAGCTATC
>JAOZJV010000093.1:7812-9681 GCA_029935695.1 Candidatus Krumholzibacteriia bacterium
CCCGGGATGGGTGGTTTGGAAACTCTCGAAGGTATCCGTAAAATCGATCCTAACATTCCGGTGATCATGGTCACCAAGAGCGAAGCCGAAGACCTGATGACCCGGGCCATCGGCAAGCGCATCGACGACTATCTGGTCAAACCCGTCAGCCCCATCCAGGTTTTGTCCGCCCTCAAGCGCCAGGTGGAGGCCCGCAAGCTGGCCGGCGAAGAAGTCACCCGCGACTACATGAGCAACTTCATGGCCGTAACCGACCGCATTTCCCTGGCCAAAAGCCCTGCCGACTGGGAAGGCATTTATTCTGACCTGGTCACCTGGGGGATGGATCTTTTTCAGTACAGCGATCACGGTCTTCTGGAAACCCAGGGCGAACAGCTGTCGGCGGCCAATCTGGCATTCGGCAAATACGTGCGGGAAAATTATCACAGCTGGATTCACAGCGATCCGGCCACCGCCGGCGAAGATCTTCCTCTGTTCAGTCCCCATGTTTTCGAGAAACTCATTGAGCCGGAAATTCAGCGCAGCCGCCAGGTTTTCTGGATCACCATCGACTGCATGCGTCTGGACCAGGTGCGCATGATCGAGCCTTTGCTGGAACCCTATTTCCACATCCACCGCAAGCATTACTGGTCCATGTTGCCCACGGCCACACCTTATGCGCGCAACGCCCTCTTTGCCGGACTTTATCCCCTGGACATTGCCCGCAAGTATCCCCATTGGTGGCTGGATGGTCATCACGAAGGCAGCCGCAACGCTTTCGAGGGAGAGCTGCTGAATGAATTGCTCCAACGCACAGGCAGTGCTGCGTCTGGCAGCTGCAAATACTTCAAGATTGCTGATGAACGGGATGTGGATCCGTTGCACCGGAACCTGGGCAGCATGGGGGACACCCGTCTGGTGGCCGCGGTGTACAACTTCCTGGATATCATGGCCCACGGCCGCAGCCAGAACCGGATCCTGAAAGAGCTGGCTCCTGATGAAGCTGCCTTCCGAACCCTCATGCGCACCTGGTTTGAACACTCGAATCTTTTCGATATTCTCAAGAGCCTGGCCCGGCGGGATTGCACCGTGATTCTGACCACCGACCATGGTTCGATGTTGAGCCGCCGCAGCATGAAAATCCGGGGCAACCGCGATACAAGCAGCAACGTGCGCTACAAATTTGGTGACAATCTGGGCACCGATGATGAGCGCATTCTGCTCATGAAAAATCCTGAGGATTACCGTTTACCCACCCATTCCACCATCGAAAACTATGCCGTCACTTCTGAAAACTTCTATCTGGTGTACCCCACCAATTTTCACGAATACGAGCGTTTGTACCGGGACAGTTTCCAGCACGGGGGCATCAGCGTCGAAGAGATGATCTGCCCTTTCGTGGTCCTGCGGCCGAGGTAATGTGAGTTATGCTTTACGATCAGGATCTGCCCGCCGTGGATGACTTTCATATCTCCCTCAAAGTCAAGGGTGCTGACCAGACCTTTGCTTTGGGCAAGGCGGCGGCCGGTTTGCTCAAGGGTGGAGAAATCATCCTTCTGTATGGACCTCTGGGCGCGGGAAAAACCTGTTTCAGTCAGGGACTCAGCGCCGGTCTGGCGGTTAAGGACGAAGTGGTTTCGCCAACTTTCACCCTGGTCAACACCTACTCGGGTGGCTTTTTAACGGTGCACCATCTGGACTTTTACCGGGTAGAGCCGGATCACGATTTGGATGACATCGGGGTCCCTTATATTTTGGAAGAAGTCTTCAGCAGGCAGGCTGTTGCTTTGATCGAATGGCCCGAACCGATCCTGCAAAGCATGGGGCCCGATGAGCCGCGAGTGGAGTTGTTTGCCCTGCCCGGTGAGGTGGACGACGAACGGATCTGGA
>JAOZJV010000613.1:0-885 GCA_029935695.1 Candidatus Krumholzibacteriia bacterium
TGGCGGCAAGGTTCTTATCGATCCCAACAGCCCCAACAAATTGGCCGCCGTCAGCTGGCCCAACAGTGGTATCGGGCGCATCAACCCCGATGGTAGCAAGGGCTCCTGTACCGCCTGCCATACCCGCCACGCTTTCAGTGTGAAACAGGCTCGCCAGCCTGAAGCCTGTTCCAAGTGCCACCTCGGCCCGGATCATCCCCAAAAGGAGATCTACGAAGAGAGCAAGCACGGAAACGCTTATTACACCAACAAAGATGAAATGAACCTCAGTTCCGACCGCTGGGTCGTTGGTGTGGACTATTTTGAAGCACCCACCTGCGCCACCTGTCACATGAGCGCCACCCCCAACCAGGCCATCACTCATGATGTCGGTCAGCGTATCAGCTGGACCCTGCGCCCACCCGTGTCCAAAACCAAGGACAACTGGGAGCAGAAACGCGACAATATGAAGGACGTCTGCCGCAATTGCCATGGCGAATCTTTCGTCAACGGCCACTACGAGCAGTTCGACGGTCTCGTGAATCTTTACAACGAGAAATTTGCCAAACCCGGCCTCAAGCTTTTCAAAAAAGCCAAAGAGCTGAAACTGGGCGAAGGAACCGCCAACTTCTCCAACAAATATGAGTGGATCTGGTGGGAGATCTGGCATCATGAAGGTCGCCGCGCACGCCACGGTGCTGCCATGATGGGCCCGGATTACACCTGGTGGCACGGTATTTACGATGTGTCCCAGCACTTCTACTTCAAGTACATCCCCGAGTTGCGGAAATTCCACAACCCCGAGATGGACAAACTGATCGACGAAGTGATGAACGATCCTTATCACATCTGGTTGCAACGTCCCACCGCCGACATTAAGGCCGACATCAAGTCCGGCAAGATGGC
>JAOZJV010000613.1:895-2611 GCA_029935695.1 Candidatus Krumholzibacteriia bacterium
GGCGGAAATGTACGAAAATTTCTACCAGGTGGAAATTAAATAAAGGGGTCTGAGCGATGAAGCGATTCCAGCTCTTCATTCGCGGAATTTCAACGAATTGGACGGGGACGGTGGGGGTCGCATTGACGACCTCCTCCTTCCTGATGTTCGTATTCTTTGAGCTTCTGCAATTGGCGGGAATCCTGACCAACTCCTATGTGGGGCTCATCAGTTACATGGCCTTGCCGGCCCTGTTTATTCTGGGCCTGATCCTTGTTCCCCTTGGCTGGTGGCAATTCCGCCGGGCAACGGGCAGGTCCACATCCGAGTTGTTAACTCAGAGATTCCCCGACGACATGACCAAGGCTAAACGCCTGGGCTCGTCCCTGGTGGCCACCATCGCCCTGCTGACCCTGGCGAACCTTTTGTTCCTGGGTATCGGTGGAGCGCGCATGTTGGCCTTCATGGATACGTCCGAGTTCTGTGGCACCGCCTGTCACAATGTGATGGAGCCCGAATGGGTAGCCTACCAGAACTCCCCCCATGCCCACGTCAAATGCGTGGAATGTCATGTGGGTGAAGGTGCTCAGGCCTTGCTTGATGCCAAACTCAATGGACTTTGGCAGGTTGTATCGGCCACGTTCGACTTGTACGAACGCCCGATTCCCACACCGGTGCACCAGTTGCGTCCGGCTGCGGAAACCTGTCAGCATTGCCATTGGCCTGAGAAATTTTATGGTGATCGTATCGTGACTCACGAAATGTTCGCCATGGATGAAACCTCAACACCCTCTTACACCACCCTGGCGCTCAAGGTCGGCGGTGGCAAAGATGACGATGGCACCATCCACTGGCATGTGGCCGAAGCCAATGAAGTCCGTTACCGGGCGGCTGACGAAAAACGCATGCATATGGATTGGGTGGAAGTTCGCAGAGGTGATGAGTTCCACCGGTACACCAACCGGAATCTGAACCAGGCGGCCCTGAAGCACCCTGTTTCAGTAGAGCACGATGAAGTGCGCAGCATGGATTGTGTCGATTGCCACAACCGCGCCACGCACATTTATCAGGACCCTGAAGAAGCTGTGGACATGGTGCTGGCCTCCGGTGCCATCGATCGCAAGCTTCCCTGGGCCAAAAAGGTTGCCCTCAGCGCCTTGATACACAACTACACGGACAAGGATGCAGCCATGTCTGGCATCGATAACTCAGTGCGCGGATTCTATTCCCGTGATCTGGGTGACGACCGCCTGGCCACCAGTCCTGCCGCCGACGGCATGATTGCGGAGCTGCAGGCCATCTACAATCAGAATATCTTCCCCTTCATGAACGTGGGCTGGAATGTTTACACCAGCCATCTCGGTCACCGGGAAGACGATGGTTGTTTCCGTTGCCATAACGAAAACATGACGGACGACGACGGCGTTGCCATACCTTACGACTGCACTCTGTGCCACAGCATCCTGGCCATGGACAGCAAGACTGAATTCCAGTTCTTGATGCCCACGGACGAGAAGGATCCGGACCAGAAAATGCACTTGTATTTGCGGGATGAATTCCTGGGTGTGCAAGAGGTCAAAGTTGAAGGTTATGTGGAGCCACTGGCAGAATAGTTGATGAGATTGCAGACGAGGGGCGGCCAGATTGGTCGCCCCTTTTTTCTTTGATCAGTTTGCTACTTGAGAAGCAGGATGCGGCGCGAGTCCTGAATATCTCCAGCCTGCAACCGAATCAGGT
>JAOZJV010000614.1 GCA_029935695.1 Candidatus Krumholzibacteriia bacterium
TCAATTGCTGCGACACCCGAATCGGCTTCGGCTACAACTTCCATGCCCATATCTTCCACGATATCCCGGAGCATCATCCGCATGAAATCAGCATCATCTACGATGAGGACGGTGTTGCTCAATGTGCACCTCCGGCAAGAGTCAAAATTGTTGTTCAAGGAATTGATCGACATGGCAGGCAGGGACTTTAGCATGGGGATCCAGGGGATTTTACAGGTGGGCTTTCATATCCTGTAAAGCTTGACGGAGCCGGGGATTACGGGGGTTCAGCTGCACTGCTTCCTGCATGGCTTTGAACGCTTCCTGGTGTTGACCAAGTTGCTGCAAAGCCAGGCTGTGGTTGACCCAGGCCTGAAAATTGTCCGGTTGCAGGGAGATGGCCTTCTCAAACATGCGTTCCGCCCCGGTAAAATCCTGCAAATTCATAAGACAAACCCCCGTATTCAAAGCACTGCCGGCGAGCCGGGGATTGGTTTTCAGAGCTTGACGGAAACAGGCCAGGGCAGGGGCTGGCAATCCCTTTTGCAGGAGTAAATTGCCAAGATTATGATTCAACAGGGGATGCTCTGGTCGCAGGGCTATGCCCTGGCGCAGGAAGGCTTCCTGGGCGCCGGGCCTTCCAGCCAGATACTGCAGGGTGGCTTGGGCTCCCAAAAGATCTGCCTGGCGGGTGATTGACAGGGAGTTGTCCGGTTTTTTGGATTGGAGGCGCGCAAAGGGCTCCAGGGCGTTGAGGTTCCCGGGAGCCGGCGGCGCAGAAGAGCGAGTCAGCAGCACCCCGGCAGGGTCTGCATGCCGCACGGCCCAGCGGGGATCCTTAAGAAGCGTCTGCAGCAGTGGATGGAAAGCCTGGCCGCCAAGGGTTAGCAGGATATTGCTGGTGCCGGTTTGGTCCAAAATTTTCAGGGCATCCGGGCCCGCCTGGCGCAACTGTAGGTATTGCTGCCAGGTTTGTGGGCTGTAGGCTTCGGTTCGGCCGTCAATAAAAACTCGGGCCATCCCTCGGGAAAGAGTCAGTGAAGCGGCATCAACGTTGGCAAAAACTGGCGTTTCGTGGGTGCGCGCCAGAATATCCACAGCCTGGAAAGGGTATCGGGCCACCGTGGGCCCCCCTCCAAAACGACGGCTCTGCCCTTCGGCAAGGTAGAAATCATCATGAACCAGCGCTGACCAGAACCAGAGTGCGGCCACTGTCAGCAGAACCCCAGGCAGGATGGCGGCAAAGGAAGGCACTTTGAATTTTCTGAAGCCCCATTTCAGGTGCTGGAAATATCCATCTGAAGTATGCAGCATGGCAAAGGTGATGGCATAAAAACCCAGGTTACGCTGTGCGGCCACAGAGGCAACTGCAGCCAGCAGCCATAAGATAATCCGCAGGAGATTGCGCTGGTTCCACGTCAGGATGATGTGCATCACTCCCCAGGCGAGACTGAGCTTGAAGGCCATGAGAGTTAAATGAAAGCCGTCGGGGGTTTGCAGCAGCGGTTGCAACTCTGAAATGGTGCTGTGCAGATCCACCGTTGCTGAAGAGAATTGTCCCAGAGCTTGCAATGGGTAGATGAGTCCTTGCCAGCCATTGGGCGTCAGCAGCAGAGCTAAAACCAGCCAGCCTGTGCCGGCAGCGAGGCGAAGCGGAGATGTATGCTGGAAGCGGGAATGGGGGACATAGCCCAACAATCCAGCCAACAACCAAATCACCGGGGCCAGGGCGCTGAACCCATGAAGTTGGGCCCAGATCAGAGTCACTCCAAAAGCCAGGCCTTCTCTGGAGCGGGGAGAGATCAACAGTCTAAAATTCCAGGGCTCCTGCGCGGGTCTTTCAGCACACCGGACCAGAAGAATCAACAGGGCATAAGATAGTAATTCAGGACGCAGCAGAATACGGGACCAAAGCAGGGCAACTCCCAAAAAAATGCCAGGGGCCAACCAAAGCAAAACCAGAGGAGGAGCCCGCCAGGGGCGATCCCCCAGCAGGAGAACTGTCAGAAGCAAGACAGTCAGAAAGAGGCGCAGAATATTCCAGCGGTTAATTCCAGCAGCGAGGTCATCCGAACCGGGGCCCGTGGTGGCAATTAATATTTGGAAAAGCCATTCATGATTGTTCCAGGCATGATCCGGTTCCGTATACGAATAGGTGTTGAGCCCTGACATGCCCTGTCCCGCGAGAATGTCCTGCCCCACTTTCTGGTGAAGCCAGACATCCAATTCTCCCATGCTGTGCCAGGACAGCAGGGCTCCCGTCCACAGGGGTACAACCACAACCAGCAGCAACGCCGCCACAAGGACCAACCGTGAGGATTGAGCCTTATTGTCAGGGTGTGTCTGATCTTTTATCAAAGAAACTCCTGTTCTGAACTGTGGTCAGGGACTGCCTCAATCTAACACCTGATCCCTGGAAGAAAATATCAAATTTTTATTTGACAAAGTGGCGCCGCATACAAGGCAGGGTTGACAAAATGTCGGAAATTACAGGTTGAGATAATTCCGTCAAAAAAAACACAGCCTGGAGCATTTTGTAAGTTGTTAATTTAAAAGGTGGTTACTGGGGTGTTATAAAGTTTTCCCTTGGGTCGAAAATTGGTACGAGACTTGTTAAGGATGCTCGCG
>JAOZJV010000615.1 GCA_029935695.1 Candidatus Krumholzibacteriia bacterium
CTGATCTCATCACTGACGTCAAGGTTGCGTTGCAGGTGGGCAAGAAACGCCACCACCACATCCGCGTCGTTTGATTCTTTCCGCTGGGCGCCAGCAACCGTGCCCCGCGGGTATCCTGCCGATTCCTTAAGGGTCTTTGAAGATTTCCCCAATTTAGAAAACCTATTATCAGGTCGATATCTTTTTTACGGCGTAAGCCGGATCACGGATTTCCATGCCGGAAACTGTGAAGTGAATCACGATTTGAGGAGACTCGCCCCATGTCCTCTCTGCAGAATCTTATTGAGTCCGCGCCCGGTCTCAGTGCCAGGCCGGATTCAGTTATCTCCCTTCTGGATATTATTGAAGATCCGGAGGTGGATGTTGATAAGTTGCTGCCCATTGTGGATCACGATCCGGGGTTGACCGCGGGACTGCTTAAACTGTGCAACTCGCCCATGTACAGTTTCAAACGCAGAATAGGCAGCCCGCGGGACGCTCTGGTGCTGGTGGGAAACCTCACTTTTGCCCGCCTTTGTTTCACCCTCAGCCTGGAACCGGTGCTGACCAACGACCTGCCGGGTTATGACCTGGATCTGGATGATTTGTGGAAGCACAGCCTGACCACGGCCTACGGTGCGGCCTATCTGGTGAAGTCCATTGGCCGATCAGATTTGCGTGACCGCGCTTTCACCGCTGCCCTTCTTCACGATATCGGCAAGCTGGTGCTGGATCATGGATTAACTGAGAAGTGCCACGAGAACGAGGGCGCTATCACCATGGACACCGAACGCCACTGCACCGGATACGATCACGCCCAGGCTGGTGCCGCTCTGCTGGAAAGCTGGGATGTTCCCGATGAAGTGGTGGCGGCGGTTCGCTGGCATCATGAACCCCTGAAAGCCGGTGATCACAAACGCCTGGCGATGGCCGTGTCCGTGGCCAATGATGTGGGGAATTTTTCCACCCGCCTGCGCACGGGTTCGTCCGCCGTTGATAATTGGGTGCAGAATACTTTTGACTCAGCTGCTTTTCCCCTGGAAAAAATCGGCCATCTGGCATCGACCATCTCCGCTAAGAATCAGAACATCCTTTCCCTGGCTTTGGGCCCCGGTTTGTGACATCTCCTTGATTATTCCGGCACCGGAGTGCAAGATTTCAGGTGGAACCTATCCCCATGATCGGGGTTGATGGTTTCTGCTCCCCCTGAATAAAGAAACACCCGAAAGGAATATCAGCCATGCGGCTCAATTTGATAAAAACACTTTCTCTGGTCATGATGATGACTGCTTTAACTATAAGCGGCGCCACGGCCGATACAGCCTCCGATTATACCAAGGCCCTTGAAAAGAGTCTTTCCGTGGCCGAATCGGTGCAATCTTATAATATTCTGTCCAGCCTTTTGATGGAAAACAACGTCAAGGGCCAGGCCGACGGCATGAAGCTGGAAGCCACCCAAACAGCCCGGGGCCAAATGCCCGACCGTCTTTTTGTGGCCATCGACAGCCCCATGTTCCAGCAGCAATTGGGCACCGGAGCTGCTGAGAGCTGGTTCTCTCTGCCCGCAGCCGGTGTGTGTTATGTGGGTAAGCCCCTGAAGCTGACCCGTGTTCTCCACGATGATGGTGAGATGGAGCTGACCAACGAAAAGCTCTTCAATTTCTACGCCGGCCTTGGTGATTATCTCTTCACCCAGGCGATGACTCCCGTCGGCGAAACCGGCTCTGAAGTCCTGAGCATTGGTGGCAAGGATCTCACCTGCCAGATCTTCCAATTTGAAGATGAAAACGGAACCAGCCGCTTCTGGTTTGATCCCATCTCCGGGTTGGTGCTGAGAACCAAACTGGTGACCAACATGGTTGACCAGGGAGTGGAGATGGAGCGTATTCTGACCACCCAGGTCACAAGTTTCACCTTGGATACTCCCCTCAGTGATGATGATTTCACCTTCGATACTCCCGCCGGTTTGCGCGTGGTTGACTCTCTGGAACGGGTGATGAATCCCGATTCCATGGTGGGTATGCCTGCTCCGGATATCAGTTTTACGGATTTGGAAGGCAAAGTCGTTCAATTGAAGGATTACCGGGGCAAGGTAGTTTTCATCGATTTCTGGGCCACCTGGTGCGGCCCCTGCCGCATGGAGATGCCGCACATCGAAAAGCTCTTCAAGGAGTTCAAGGGTGATGACGGCATTGCTTTCTTTGGTGCCAGCAATGAAGAGAAAGCTACTGTTACTGGCTTCCTGAAGAAGAACCAGTACAGCTTCCCTATTGTCCTGGTGAAGGCGGAGGATGCGCGAGGGCTGTTCAATGTCACCAGCATTCCTGCAGGGTTTGTTATTGATGCCGAGGGAATTATTCGGGCCCACATGATTGGGACCCAGAGTGAGGCTCAGTTGCGGGCCGCTTTTGCCAAAGCTGGGTTTGGGAAATAGTAGTTGGATATAAAAAGTCCCCCCTTGGCCATTTGCAGTGCCAAGGGGGGGCTTTTTTTGTTTATGAGGTCAAATTTAATTAACCATATGAACTTCCACCCGGCGATTTTTTCTTATGCCTACCCCTGTCTCAATGTCGGCAAAGGGGAAATACTGTCCGTAACCCACAGCAGTGATGCGTGAGGGTGAAATAC
>JAOZJV010000616.1:0-1483 GCA_029935695.1 Candidatus Krumholzibacteriia bacterium
GTTTGGCTGTTGTATTCAGCTTCAGACCCTGCGTCTCAGCTTCAGACCCTGCGGACAATCTGCACACTGGTCTCCATATTTCTTTAAAAGGAGTCAACCATGCCTTTGATCCCAATGCGCGTTATGCTCGACCACGCTGCCGAAAATGGTTACGGCGTCGGTGCCTTCAATGTGAACAACATGGAACAGATTCAGGCCATTATGATGGCAGCCACCGAAACCAACAGCCCGGTCATCGTTCAGGCCAGCCGTGGCGCCCGCTCTTATTCTCAGGACGCATACCTGCGCCACCTGATGCTGGCTGCGGCGGAACTGCACCCCAATCTTCCCATCGCCATGCACCAGGATCATGGCAACAGTCCTGAAACCTGTTTCAGTGCCATCGACCAGGGATTCACGTCGGTGATGATGGACGGCTCTCTTGAGGCTGACGGAAAAAATCCCAGCAGCTACGAATACAATGTGGACGTCACCCGGCAAGTGGTGGAAAAGGCCCATGCTCTGGGTGTCACCGTGGAAGCGGAAATCGGTTGCCTCGGCGGCATCGAAGACGGGCACGGCGCCGGTCTCAGCGAAGATGAAGCAGCCGAACATCTGACTGATCCCGACGAAGCCGAACGCTTTGTGGCCGATACCGGTTGCGACGCTCTGGCTGTGGCCATCGGCACCAGTCACGGTGCCTACAAATTCAAGGAAAAACCCACCGGCGATGTTTTGAAGATGAGCCTCATTGAAGATATTCACCGCCGCCTGCCCAACACTCATTTGGTCATGCACGGCAGCAGCTCGGTTCCCCGGGAATTGGTGGACATCATCAATCAGTTCGGCGGCAACCTGCAGGAAAGCTACGGCGTGCCCGTGGAAGCCATCCAGGAAGGCATCAAACACGGTGTGCGTAAAATCAACGTGGACACCGACAACCGTCTGGCCATCACCGGCGCCATCCGCAAGGTTTTCGCTGAGCAACCGGATAAATTTGATCCCCGCGACTACATGAACCCTGCGCGCATTGCCATGGCCGAAGTGGTCAAGGCTCGCATGATCTCCTTCGGCCAGGCTGGCTGGGCAGATAAAGTTCCTGTGGCGACACTCGAAGACATGGCCAAGCGTTACTAGCGGAAATTTCAGAATAAAGGAACACATCGATGTACGGTAAATTTGGAGAAACTCTCCGCAAGGAACTCGACAGCATTCGCGAGCAGGGGCTCTATAAAGAAGAGCGCCTGCTCGAATCACCCCAGGGTGCTGAGATCACCGTGGCCGGCAAGCAGGTCTTGAATTTCTGCGCCAACAATTATCTCGGCCTGGCTTCTGATCCGCGGGTGGTCGGTGCAGCCCGTAAAACCCTCGATAAGTGGGGTTATGGTCTCAGTTCCGTGCGGTTCATCTGCGGGACCACTGATTTGCACAAACAGCTGGAAGCAGAGCTGAGTGAGTTTCTGGGCACCGAAGACACCATTCTTTACGCCGCTGCTTTTGATGC
>JAOZJV010000616.1:1493-2604 GCA_029935695.1 Candidatus Krumholzibacteriia bacterium
TGCGGCCTGTTTCGATGCCAATGGTGGTGTTTTCGAACCTCTGCTGGATAAGAACAGCGCCATCATCACCGATCAACTCAACCATGCGTCGATCATTGACGGTGTGCGTCTGGCCAAGGCCCGGCGGTTCATTTACGAACATCTGGACATGAACCACCTGGAAAGCAAGCTGCGCGAAGCAATGGATGCCGAATACCGTCTCATCGTCACTGATGGCGTGTTCAGCATGGATTGCGATCCGGCTCCGCTGCATGATATTTGTGACCTGGCTGATAAATACGAAGCCATGGTGCTGGTTGATGACAGCCATGCCACGGGTTTTGTGGGACCAACCGGCCGGGGAACTCCCGAGGCCTTTGGTGTCATTGATCGGGTGGATATCGTCACATCCACCCTGGGCAAGGCTCTTGGTGGCGCATTGGGTGGATTCACCAGTGGACGCAAGGAGATTGTTGAATGGCTGCGGCAGAAGAGCCGTCCTTATCTTTTCAGCAATTCCGTTCCGCCCATGATTTGTGGTGCCGCTCTGGAAGTGCTGCGCATTCTGAGGGAAGATCCTGAACCGCTGCAACGCCTTAAAAAGAACCAGGGACGCCTGCGCCGGGGCCTTCAGGATCTGGGTTTTGACGTGACGACCTGTGACCATGCCATCATCCCGGTGCATTTCCGCAAGCATGAAAATGATGCAATCATTGCCCAGGGTATGGCCAACGATCTGCTTGAAGATGGTATTTACTGCATCGGTTTCAGTTTTCCGGTGGTTCCCAGGGGACAGGCGCGTATCCGCCTGCAGGCTTCGGCTGCGCATACGGATGAACAGGTTGAAAAATGTCTGGCCGCCTTCGAAAAGGTTGGCCGCAAGCATGGGGCGATCTAAACACACTTAATTTGCATTTTGAAGATAAATGACTATCTTCTGCCCAACCGCGTCTGTGAACCACACCTTGGGGGTGAGGGCAGACGTGTGTTTTTTATGTGGTAAATTCCATTGAATTACGATGGATTTAATCTTCCATCGCAAAAAGGATGAAGGCTATGAGTGCAGACCTGAGCAACATCAGGAATATCGGGATCAGTGCCCACATTGATTCGGGCAAAACGACCCTGACCG
>JAOZJV010000617.1 GCA_029935695.1 Candidatus Krumholzibacteriia bacterium
TTGGTGCCTGGACACCTGTGTGGGCGTTGGGTGCGGTGGCCAGTTCATCTGATATTCCAGTGGTTCATCAGGGGCGGGCCGGTGGTCCCCGGGGATGGATTGGTTTGCGGGGGCAGTGGGGTGGTATGGTGAGGATGATTTGAGAGAGGCCCGACCTGTTTGGGGTGGTGGTTTTGGGGCGGGAGTGGATAGTTTTATGGGGCCCATGCGGCTGGGGTTTGCTGTGGGTAAAGATAGGCCTGGGTATGTTTATTTGCAGGTTGGGCATCAGTTCTGATTTTGCATGTTTCTCTGATGGCCGTTTTCTTTCTGAGCCCGGCTCGATTTGTGCATTATTTTCCGTGTTCCCTGTGTTTCCTGCTCTGTTGTCACCCAAGCATTACAAGTTCTTCGTGACTTGTCATACCTGAGGTAATACACACTTAATCATTTTCACCTCCCAAGGCGATTGCGCACTTGGGAGATGTCGTGTCCTGCCCAACTATTCATACTGGCTCACTTGGCGCAGGAGCTCATGTTTACCGACCCCGCCGTCCCGAGAAAACCCTTCTTCACAAAACAGTGCGTCAGAACCTGGAAACTTTCCTGGTTGCCACTGATGAGCAGGATGATTTTCGAGGCAGCGTCCCCCATCATGTGGAAGCTGCTTTTCGTAAGTATCTAAAATGTGGCCTACTTTGCCATGGTTTTGCCAGAGCTTATTGTGCCGGTTGTGGCCATAATTTCATGGTGGCATTTAGTTGCAAAAATCGTGATATTTGTCCGTCATGTTCCACCCGTCGGATGGTGGAGACTGCCGCTCATATGGTCGATGATGTCTTGCCTCGCGTTCAATTTCGCCAATGGGTTTTGTCGGTGCCGAAACGGGTCAGATGGACTATGCGTTTGAATTTATCCTCGGAGTTCCCTTTTTAATCCCGAAAATGTCAAACTCTGAGTGCCTCCCCGGCAGAGCCGGGGGATCTCCCACTATACGCTAGAAAGAAGGCCCAAAACTTGACCTACGCCCTCCGGTGCGGTAATATTTTACCATCTATCTCACCACAACCCGGAGGGCGTCGTGGCCGCACGAAAAAAGCGAGAATTCCAGGAACACAAACTCAGCCGGCGCGAACGCCAGATCATGCAAGTGGTCTACCGCCTCGGGCAAGCAACGGTAGCCGAAATCACGGCCACTGTTCCCGAGCCACCGACGGCCGATTCCATCCGGCGCATGTGCCACATTCTCGAAGATAAGGGCCACTTGAAGGCCCATTCGGACGGCAACCGCAAAGTTTATCAGCCGACCGTAACCAGCGACAACGCGCGCACCAACGCCCTGGACAACATGCTCGAAACTTTCTTCGCCGGATCGCCCCACATGCTGGTCGCGACATTGCTCGATGCCAAACGTGACCAATTGAGCCCCGATGACATTCAGCGCCTGACCCAGTTGATAGAGAACGCCGAAAAGGACGCAGAGGCATGACCTTCCTGGTGACAGGCGATCTGATAGGAGGCGCTGGAGCGCTTTGGGTGAGCCTGCTGATCGACCTGATGAGCAAAGGGACATTATTACTGGCGGCCGCCTGGCTTCTCCGCCGAGTTCTGGGAACCGTGCAACCGGCCAGACGCAGCTTGATTTGGACCTGCCTGTTTCTGGTTCTGATGGTTGTACCCTTGGTGACAGTCATCCTGTTTCAATATGGCGAGCAACGCGAACGAACACCGTTCGGTTTTCTACCGAACCCCGTGGTGACCCTGGTTCAAGGCCAGGCCGATGCTCCGGTACTCGGCAATGGATCAGAAGATGCATCTGTGGCGTCGGTACCTATAATGGGAACCACAAAATCCGGCCCGACTGAACTGCGGCGTTGGAATTTTCTGGTTTATCTCTGGCTAGCCGGTTTTATCTTTCTGGCCGGGCGCGCCCTGATGCGGACAGTGCTGGGTGCCGTTGCTGCGCGTTCTCAAAGCAGCCAGGCATCGTCGGCAACCGTCGCAGTTGCCAAAGATGTGGCCCGTCAATTAGGAGTCTCTAACCCCTTCACCGTTGTTATCAGTCGCACTGCCCGGGTGCCATTTTTGGCCGGCTTTTTGGGTGCCCGCCTAGTTTTGCCGGCAACCATGGACACTTGGTCCGGTGAGCGCCTGCGCCCTGTTTTTCTTCACGAATTGGCTCATCTGAAACGCCACGATACGTCCCGCCTCATTCTCGGCGAACTGGTGTGTGCGTTGTACTGGTTCAATCCGCTGGTATGGCAATCAGCGGCCAAAGCTCGTTTGGACCAGGAACTCTCCTGCGATGATACGGTTTGCCAGCACGGCATTCAAGGCACCGAATACGCCCGATTGCTGCTTCAGTTCGCCTCCGGTTCCGGACTTGAAGCTCGGCACCACGAAGCCCCTGGATTTGCCCGCCATTTGGGTTTGGAAGTACGACTGCATCATGTGTTGGCTATTCCTGGTCGTGAAAAGGGCTGGGCGAAGATTCGTCCGTGGCTTGTGGCCTTACCGATTGGGTTGGTCATGGTTGGAACAGTGACTCTCACCAGTGCAGTGCTTGTGGAGCAGACGGCTGTTATCAATCCGGCTCCAGTCGTGGCGGAAGTTGAAAGCCA
>JAOZJV010000618.1 GCA_029935695.1 Candidatus Krumholzibacteriia bacterium
TTGCGGGTCAGTGCTTCCATGATTTCAGCGATACCAGCTTTGTCATCGGCGCCGAGCAGGGTGGAGCCGTCGGCGGTGATGATGGTTTCGCCCAGGCATTTCTGCAGGTAAGGGTTTTCGGCGGCCAGAATTTTGCGGCCTTCCTTGGGCAGATTAATGTCTCCGCCCTGGTAGTTTTCATGGAAGGTGGGCACGACGTTTTCGCCGCTGACCTCGGGGTATGTGTCCATGTGGGACAGGAAGGCGATCACGGGCACATCTTCGCAGCCAGGGCTGGCCGGCAGAGTGGCCGTCACGTAGCAGTTGTCATCCACCGCGGCATCGTCCAGGCCCAGTGCTTTCAATTCTTCGACCAGAATTTTGGCCAGATCGAATTGGCGTTCTGTGCTGGGGTAGGTGTCAGATTCTTCGCTGCTGGTGGTGTGCACCTTGGCGTAACTGACGAAACGATCTACGAGAGTGGGAAATGGGGAGCCGGCTTTACGGTCGAGCATGGAGAACCTCCAGATAGCGACAGACAGTAGCAGACCGGTGTGGGGGAAGGCCGGTCGAATGAAATTTCATATGCAAAGATGGCCATTTCCTCTGCTATTGGCAAGCTAAAGGCGGATGAGCAATGGCCGAAGAAAATTAGTATACTCGCTTAATCAAAGCTTGTTTCTCGTATGCCCGGGAAGGTGGAGGGAAACATGCAAAACAAAAAGTGAAGCATAAGGGACATACGACCATGAACATTATTTATAACGAAGGCATTTCAGTGGTGGTTCCGGGTGTTTCACGTTTGGACGCTTCTTTGGCCACGGGTTTCAGGGCAACATTGAAAAAAGCCATGGAATCGGGATGCCAAACCCTGATTTTGGATTTGGATGCAGTCACTCTGGTGGACAGCACCATTCTCGGAGTGGTGGTGGGCATTTTTCGGGACCTTCCGGAGGGTGGTCGCCTGGTGCTCTGCACGGTGAGTGAAAATGTGGCATCTCTGCTGCATTTGACCCATTTGGACCGGATTTTGAGTGTGTACAACAGTCGGGAAGACGCGGTGACGGCACTGTCCAGCTAATCCCCCCTCATTTTCTGGCCCTTTGCACATCCTTCTCTTGTATCCCCGCTCTTAAAATGTTAAATTTCACGCCCGTGACGGCAATTACGGCAGTTTTGGTGTTTTTTATCACCTGCCCGCCCATGCCGCCGGTTCTCATAATTTCGTCCCAACAGAATCCGACCGGAGGTGCCCATGGAAGTCGGTGGCAATTCAAAGAGTCTGCCTGAAAGTGCTTATCGAAAGCTGAAAGAAGGCGAAACCTACGTTCCTGTGGTCCCAGCCGATACCATCGTGCCGGAACTCACCGCATTCTCCCTGGCCTGGGGTATTTTCTTTGCCATCCTGTTTTCGGCTGCCAGTGCTTATCTGGGCCTGAAAATCGGACAGGTTTTTGAAGCGGCCATTCCCATCACCATCATGGCTATTGCCCTGAGCAAAGGTAAGAAGGGGGCCCTTCAGCAGAACGTGATGATTCAATCCATCGGTTCCGCTTCGGGTGTGGTTGTTGCCGGAGCTATCTTCACTCTGCCTGGTATTTATATTCTGCAGTTGGATCACTTGACCAACTTCTGGCAGATGTGCCTGGCCTCTCTGCTGGGTGGTTTCCTGGGTATTCTGTTGCTGATTCCCTTCCGCCGCTATTTCGTAAAAGATATGCACGGCGAATTTCCCTTCCCCGAAGCCACCGCATCCACTGAAGTGCTGATGGCCGGTGAAGCTGGCGGTAACCAGGCCGGTCTGCTGCTGAAGAGTGGACTCTTTGCTGCGGGTTACCAGATGCTGAGCCAGGTTGGCAGCTTATGGCGGGAGACATTCTCCACCACCGCTTTTGGATGGGGTCAAAACCTTTCCCTCAAAATGCGTTTGGAATTCAACATGATGACCGAAGCGGCCATCATTGGTCTCGGTTACATCATTGGTTTGCGCTACGCTCTGATCATCGCCTGTGGTTCGTTCCTCAGTTGGTATGTGATGACACCCATGATCGGGTTGCTGGGCGACGGCGTGACTGTCGAGGGCAAGGTTTACAAGGTTGACGGTCTGGCTGCCATGGCCACCGGCGATATCTTCTACAACTTCGTGCGGCCCGTTGGCATTGGCGCCATCGCCATGGCCGGTATGATTGGTGTGTGGAAGAGCCGCGATATCATTCTCGGTGCTGTGAAATTGGCTGCCGGCGGCAGCAAGCAGGGCGACGGCGAAACTGTCGAGCGCACCCAGCTGGATCTGCCCATGAACATTGTCACCAGTGGATTGATCATGACTCTGCTGGCCGTGTTCTGTTTCTTCCTGTTCCTGGTTCCCAATGTTTCTCTGGTGCAGGCTATTGTGGGTCTTCTGGTTGTGGCTGGTATCTCTTTCCTGTTCACCACTGTGGCCGCTCGGGCTATCGCCATTGTCGGCACCAACCCGGTTTCGGGTATGACCCTGATGACTCTGATCATCAGCTCGGTTATTCTCAAATCCGTGGGCATGACTGGTGAAGACGGCATCGTCTCGGCTTTGCTGATCGGTGGGGTTGTCTGCACTGCTCTGAGCATGAGTGGTGG
>JAOZJV010000094.1 GCA_029935695.1 Candidatus Krumholzibacteriia bacterium
GTTTGCTACTTTGAGCCCACAATGTTTTTACCTGACCTGATGAAAAGAGGATACAAATGCGCACGGTATTTTTAGCCACGGCCCTGCTGTTATTGATGACGAATTCCGCTCTGGCTTTGGATCTGGGAGGACACGACCGTGATGGAGTCGTCGTAGGATTCAACATTGGTGCCGGCTGGAACTGGTTGAATTTCAATGTTCCTTCCGAAGACGGAGGGATTATTTCAGAAAAAACTGACACCGAAGTCGATCTCACCGGTGGCATCACTCTGGGCTGGGCGCGCAACGACAACTTGATTTTCTCCATCGGCGTGTCCGGCTGGAAAGCCCGTTACTGGTATTATGGCAACCAGTTGAGCGTCAGCACTACCCAGTTTCAGGCCGATGTCTGCTGGTTCCCCCTGGGTGAAGGCTTTTGGCTGCGGGCAGGAGTTGGCCCCGGTAATATTAGTTTTTCCGCCCTTGTCCCGGCTATTAATGTGACCTTCCAGGAATGGGGATGGAACCTCCTCGGCGGTGCCGGATACGAACTGCGGGTTTCCGACACGGCAGCTATCGGTTTTGCCTATGAATACCGTCACCTTGGAGTGGGCGCCTTCAAAGATATTGAAGACACCGAGATTTCCAGCCACAATGCCCTGCTGTCATTCCGCTGGTATATGGACTGATTTTTAGCGATCCCCACCCCCGGAATTCATTTTCCGGGGGTTTTTTCTTCTCCGGGAGAGTTAATTTTTCCACCTGCAGCTTCTGAATGCCCCGGATGGGCCTTTTTTTCGCCATTTTTTAAAAAATTTCCCAATAATACGATTTTAACTCGTGGAAAAGCCCTTTTCAATTCCATTTCAACCTGGACATCTCCCCCAAAAGCGCCCCCCAGCAAGCCTTTCCAGCACCATCAACTGTCCTGAAAATCTGTTCCAGCCGGGCCAATGTTACACTTACAATGAAACACAATTATCACCATTGCTCAATAAAATGAAACGGATTTCCCCCGTTTCGGATCACAAATCTTCACTATTACAAACAAAATCAAAAATCACTTGACTGTTTAGCAAGTCAACTGATACAGTGCGTCACAGAATTCATCACTCGCTTTTGGGTCTTCTTCCATTGATCGTTGCATCGGGCGCAGCCACGATGAAAGATGCAGACCCGGTGATCGCCTGGCGATTACTTTACGGGACATTGCTCCCTCCCCCAGGAGCCGATTTATGGTTTCTCTCATGCTTGTTGCCGGCCGCCATCTGGCCGTGTTTGCCTTGTTTCTATGCCTGCTTTGCTCTCTGGCCCTGCCGCCAGATGCGTTGGCCAGAAATCCCTATCAAATCAGGGATGGCCACGAAGGTGATCCAGGTGACGGAGTCCTTGACCCTGCCCCGGTGGTGGATCCTCATCCCACACCCAAAGGTCACCCCTTCCCGGTTTTCACTGTCATCATGATTATGACTGACGACCACAGCTTCGTGCCGATGTTCCAGATAATTGGTTTCACCGGGACCCCCTTGCTTTCCCACACCAGGCTCGCAGAGCTGGCTGTGCAGGAAGGGAGGTGGCACCGTGCGCCCTGATCGCCTGAACCAAAATCAAGCGTCGATGGCCGGTCCTTTGGGAATCGTGCCCGATGCGTTCCACCAGGCTCGCAATCTGCACCTGGAAGGTCGTCACGAAGAAGCTCTGCAATGTTTGAATGCCTCGTTCGAATTGAAAGCCAACGGGAAAAACCATACCAGCCTGCGCGAAAGTGCCTTGCTCAAAGCCTGGTGTCTGGTGGAACTCAAGCGCCACAAGCTTTGCAATCAATGGCTGGAAACAGCGAGGCAATTGGGTTATCTGGAATCTGGCGATGATTCCGTCATGGTTCTCGAATTGAACATCCAACTCTTCGCTGAGCATTATGAACTTGTTCAAAACACGGCCCAGGGAATGTTGGACAACGCCTCCGGCCAGGTGGATTTGAACACCGCCGAATTGCGTCTGCTGCTGGGCGCCGCCTTGCGCTGGCAGGGTTTCCTGACCGAGGCCGTGCCTCATCTGGATTTTGCAAACAGCGCCTTCCTCATTCTGAACGAACCGGGAAGACAGGCCGTGACCGCCAACTTCCTTGGCTGGACCCATCTGTCCATGGGGCATTTTGATGAAGGACGCCGCTGGTTTGAAAAAAGCCTGCAGATCAACACAGGTCTCGGGGCCCGGTTGCGTACCGCCCAAAACTATCAAAACCTCGCCATCGTTTCCTATAAACAGGGACGTTACAACGAAGCCATCGAGTACCTGGATAAGGAACTGGAACTGGTCACCGATTCTCCCGATATGATCTGCCGCGCCCGCATTGCCCTGGGCACCGTGCTGCGGCTGCAGGGAGATTTCCAGGCTGCTCGCCGGTCCCTGATGGACGCTTACAGCCTGTCAGCAGAAAACGGTCTGGCCCGTGAAGAAGGCCTCTCCCTGGAATTTCTGGGTGATGTGTTGCGGGATGAAGGCAACCCCGCCGAGGCCCGCCGGTATTACCAGCGCGGTCTGGCCGTGGCCCGGGCCCTGGCCCCCCGCGGTGATCTGGTCATGGAATTGATGCGCCGCGAGGGCGAATGTCTGGACCTTGAAGGACGCCACGAAGAAGCCCATCACGTGCTGAACGATGCCCTGGCCCTGTGCCGGGAAGTGGGCGACCGATTCGAAACCGCCGTGACCCGACGCTGCCTGGGTGTGAACTCGGCCAATCTTGGTCGCTGGAAACACGCCAGCGAACATTTGCGCTCGGCCATCGGCGGACTGAAGGAACTGACCGCCCGGCACGAGACCATGATTGCCCGTTACCATCTGGCCCGGCTTCTGACCCGGCAGATTGATACCGGCAACGCCGGCGCCGCCAGCAATCGTCTGCTGGAAGAAGCCTGGAAAAACACCCTCACAGCCCAACAGCTCAACCAGGATCTGGATGTGCCCTCTTTGTCGGCAGAAATTCAGAATCTGGTCAGCGGTTTGGCCCGGCGGCGTCTGGCTCAGGGTAAGGAAACCGTGCGGCCGGCGGCATTCTCCGCGCGCATCGCACCATCCACCCGGGTGATCGCGGTTTCTCCCGCCATGCAGCAGGCCCTGCGATCCTGTGATGGATTCGCCCGTTACAATACGCCGGTGATGATCACCGGCGAAACAGGCACCGGAAAGGAAATCCTGGCCCATCGTCTGCACGAAGCCGGCCCCCGCAGCAGCCGTCCCCTGGTGAAAGTGAACTGCACCCCCACGGCAGATGATGTTCTGGCCCGCGAGTTGTTCGGACAGGTCCGGCCCGGCCGGGGCGGACTCGCTGATGTGCCCGGGCTCATTGCCCAGGCCGAAGGCGGCACCCTGTTGCTGACGGATGTGGGCAATCTGCCCCGCTCCATTCAGGGTCGTTTAGTCGATCTGCTGCAGGACGGTGTGTACCGCAGTCTGGGTGATGGCCGTGATCGCTGCGCCGATGTGCGCATCATTGCCACCAGCTGCACAGACCTTAAAGAAGCAGTGGCCGCTGGCCGCTTCCGTCCCGACTTGCACTTTAAATTGACGCTGATGACCGTGCCCGTGCCTGCGCTGCGTGACCGTCCCGAAGACGTCATGCCCTTGCTCGATCACTTCCTGACCCGGCTGGAGGGCAGCACCCTGTCGGCACGCTCCCTCTTTGATTTCAAAGCCCTTGAGGCCCTGTCCATCCACCACTGGCCCGGCAATGTGTCCGAGCTGGAATCAGTGGCTCAGCGGGCCTGGTTGAACCGGGACCTGGGACGGTCGGTTCGTCTGCGGCGCATTTCAGGTTCAGCAGGATCTGCTCTGGAATTTATTTTTCCGGATAATCCGCAGCCATCAGCCGGTGCCAAGGTTGATAAACAACCCGACGGCGGCATGACCTGGAGCAGCCTGAACACCCTGATCAGCAGGGCCGGCGGCAACAAAAGCCACGTGGCGCGCAATCTCGGCATCAGCCGGGTGACACTGTACCGCTGGTTGGATCGGCTGGACCCCAACGCCTGATCATGCGAAGGCCGGGATGGAGCCCGGCCCGTGTGCATTCTTTTTCCTTCCCTGCGCAACTTCCCGGGCCCATTTTCGTCTCAATGAAACTTGTGTGTCCATTTCCCTTCACCCTGGAGTCTGTGATGTTACGAACCGTATCGATGCTGATGACTGCCTTGACCCTGATTCTGATGGTGGCCGGATGTGGCCAGTCTGACCAGAAAGAGGCATCCCCCATGGAAAACACTCTCAAAAGCGGGCTCTTCACTGAGCACTTTGATACCACCGAGCGCCCTCAGGATAATTTCTTCATGCACGTCAACGGCACCTGGATTAAGAATGCCGTTATTCCTTCTGACCGCACCAGCGACGGCGCCTTCTACGAACTGCGTGAAAAAAGCCGCAGCGATGTGAAAACCATCATCGACGAACTGGCCGCCCGCACCGATCTGAAAGCTGGTTCTGACGAGCAAAAAGTAGCCGACCTTTACAACAGCATCGTGGACACCGCTCGCGTCAACGACCTGGGCCTGGAACCGCTGCGCACCCAGCTGGAAGCCATCGACAGCATCAGCAACAAAAGTGAAATGTCCCGCTGGCTGGCTCGCAGTCAGAAAACCGGCGGCGGTGCTCCCTTCTTCCTCTTTGTAGGCATCGACGACAAGGACGCCACCCGCTACATCCCCAACTTGTGGCAAGGCGGCCTGGGTCTTCCCGATCGTGACTACTATTTTAACGAGGATGAGAGCTTCAAAAGCATCCGCGCTGCCTACATCCAGCACCTGGAAAAAATGTTCCGCCTGGCCGGCTGGGCCAACCCCGCCCGCACGGCCCGGACCATCATGGATCTGGAAACGGACATCGCCAAACTGCACTGGACCAACGTCGAAAATCGCAACAGCGAGAAGACCTACAATCTGACCTCGGTTGCGGCCCAGGTGGAAAAATCCGAGGGCCTGGACTGGGCAGCCTACTGGGATGAAGCCGGCGTCGCCACCACATACGACCTGAATATCTGCCAGCCATCCTTTATTGAAGGTTTTGCCCAACTCTTTGGCGAAACAAATCTGGACACCTGGAAAAGCTATATGCGATGGAATTTGCTGAACAGCTACGCAGGCTACCTCAGCAGTGACTTCGATGATCAGAATTTTGAATTCTACAACCGCACCCTCAGTGGCCAGCAAGAGCAGCGTCCCCGTTGGAAACGTGGTGTCGACGGTGTTAATGGTGTGCTCGGTGAAGTGGTGGGCAAGGTTTATGTCAGCCGTCATTTCACACCGGAAGCCAAAGTGCGCATGATGCAGCTGGTGGAAAACCTGCGTTCTTCTTTCGGGGCCGCTTTTGATGACCTGGATTGGATGAGCGCCGAAACCAAAGCCGAAGCCCATAGAAAACTGGCGGCCTTCACGCCCAAAATCGGCTATCCCGATCGCTGGAAGAACTACGATGGGCTGGAAATCAAAAATGACGATCTGGTGGGCAACATCCGGCGCACCAATCTTTTCAACCATGAAGATGATCTGGCCAAACTGGACGAACCCATCCGCACCTGGGAATGGGGCATGACTCCCCAGACAGTCAACGCCTACTACAGTCCCTCCCGCAACGAGGTGGTCTTCCCGGCTGCCATCCTGCAACCTCCGTTTTTTAACATCGAAGCTGATGACGCCGTGAATTACGGAGGCATCGGGGCAGTCATCGGTCACGAAATGGGTCATGGTTTTGACGACCAGGGCAGCCATTATGATGGAGACGGCAACATGCGCAACTGGTGGACCGAAGATGACCTGAAGCAGTTTGCAGAGCGCAGCAAACGTCTGGTTGAACAATACAGTGGTTTTGAAGTGCTTGATGGTCTGTTCATTAACGGTGAACTTACTCTTGGCGAGAACATTGGTGATCTTTCCGGTCTGAGTATTTCCCACCGGGCCTACCAGATGTCTCTGAAAGAAAACGAAGCTCCCGTAATCGACGGCTATTCCGGCGAGCAGCGTTTCTTCCTGGGCTTTGGTCAAATTTGGCGGGGCAAGTACACAGAAGAAGAGACGCGCAACCGTGTGGCCACCGATGTGCACTCGCCCGCGGCATTCCGGCCCATTGGTTCGCTGGCCAACTTCACACCCTTCTATCAGGCGTTTGACGTTAAGGAAGGCGACAAGATGTACCTGACACCGGAAAAACGGGTGCATATCTGGTGATCAATCAGATTTCTAATTACAAAAAAGGCCCGGGTTCGCCCGGGTCATTTTTGTGACTTTTGCGAAGAGAACCAATTGTCAGTATCTTCATGGACCAGCTCATCCACACCATAAACCTCGCTCAGGTTTCGACTCCCCTCTTCTGCTGGCCTCTGGCTGCCTTTGGCGGCACACTTGCTTTCGACCTGGATCTCAAGGGGGGCATCCCATGTTCAAATTGCTAATTCCATTGCTGGGGGCCATGCTGATGGCCAGTGCCGCCGCTGCGGTCATCGATGAAGATGACAACATCATCGGTCTGTATTTTGACACCGACGCCGACAGCGATTGCCTTGAAGCGGTCAGCCCACTCAGCCAGGTTCCCTGTTATATTATCCTGACCAATCCCACTTTCTCGGACCTGCACGGCTTCGAACTGGGCTTTGAGTACGGAAGCGAGTTGCTGCACCTGGGCACCACCCTGGCCTGCAGCGAAGCCATCAACGTCGGCAGTGATGACAATTTGATTGTCGGGTTTGGCTCGCCCACCAGCACCGAAACTGCCACCCTGCTGGCCACCCTGGACATGATGTACATCGACATGTCCAGCACTCCCGCCACGCTGACCCTGCATGGATCCGATCCCAGCAGCCTGGACCCGTCCTATCCCACCGTGCTGTTGTCCGATGGAGAACTTGTTTCCACCGGACTTCACAGCTCGGCATTTCCACATCAGATGAACGGGGTTTGCGCTTATGTGGACGAACCTGCGGCCTGGAGTGATGTCAAAAGCATGTTTCGCTGACGGGGATAAAAAAAGGGTGCCACAAGGGCACCCTTTTTTGTCATCCGAATGAATGATCAGTGATTCACTTTGCTCATACCGGGTTTGCTCTTGTCGGGATAAGCAGGAGCCTCGGGAATGCTCCACTTACCAGGTGAATCAGCCAGCTGCTTGAGCAGGAACTCAATGGCCGCATCCAGTTGTGCATCATTGCCCTCAACCACATCGGCGGGCATGTTCATCACTACAATATCAGGCTCCACACCCCAGCCCTCAATGGGCCAGGTGCCGTCCAAACCATAGAGTCCGAATTGCGGCGGTGTGGTGGTGGCGCCATCGACCAATCCCTGGTGAGGTTCGATACCAATACTGCCACCCCAGGTGCGCACACCAATGACCGTACCCAGGTTCTTGCGTTTGATGGCTTCGGCAAAGAACTCACCGTTGCTGCCAGTATCTTCATTGATCAGAATCACCAAAGGACCGTGGAAATCGCGCTCGGGATTGCGGCCGGCTTTCCCCTCACGGGGAATGGTCATGGACCACAGCTCACGTTCGAGACGGTCGATGATCATATCGCCCACAAAGCCGCCACCGTTGTACCGCTCATCAAGAATGATGGCCTGTTTACCCGTTTGCGGGTACCAGGTGCGGCCAAATTCCACCAGCCCGGCGTCCATCATGTTGGGGACATGCAGATAACCAATGCGGCCTTCGGTTTTTGTGGTGACGTAGTCCAGATTGCCATCAACCCAGGCCCGGTAACGCAAGCCGCCTTCGCCACGCAATGTGCGCAAACGGGTGGTTACGGCCCCTTTGGACGATGCCTTGGTGTTTGTCGTCAGCGAAACCATTTTACCTGCCTTGTCCACCAGGTGCTCATAAACATTGTCGCCTTTTTTGATTTCCACACCGTCAATGGCAATGAGGAAGTCGCCCTCACTGATGGGCACTCCGGGTTCCGTCAGAGGCGAACGGTATGCAGGATCCCAGGAAACACCCGGCACGATGTTGGAGATGCGGTAGTAATCGCTGTCTTTTTCCGTAGAGAAGGTGCAGCCCAACAGGCCGGTGGGCACATAACCGCCACCCTCACCATAATCGCCGCCATAAATGTAGGTGTGACCGATGTTCAGCTCGGCGATGAGTTCTCCGATGAGATAGTTCAGATCACCCCGTGATCCGCAGCCTTCAACGAAGGGTGCATACTTGTCATGCATGGCCTGCCAGTCCACACCGTGCATGTTTTTATCGTAGAACCAGTCGCGTTGCACACGCCAGGCTTCATCAAAAATCTGACGGTATTCGGCCAGACGATCCAGGCGCAGTTTGATGGCACCCACATCCACTTTACCGTCGCTGGATTTGGCTTCTTTTCCGGCATCCACCACGCCCAGGTTACGGTCCGAGCGGTACACCATCTGCTTGCCATCAGCACTCAAATGGTAGTTGGAAATGTCGCTCATGAGATCTTCCACTTCGGCATCAGCCAGAGTGTATTTCACCAGGTCCAGGGAATCGCCTGAGTGATCGGTCACGGCCTGGTATTTGAGAAATTCAGGATCATTTTTCCGCAGCATCAGGAAACCGTCGGCGGTGGCTTCGAGGCGGAAATAGTTGTCCGGATCCACGCCATCGCAAACCAGAACCCGGTCTTGGAGACCATCCAGATCGATGATGGTTTCTTCGTCCTTGCTGTCTTCATCGTCCTTCTCGTCCTCGTCGTCAGTGGAGACCAGGACATCATCGGTGTAGAAAGGCGACCGGGCATCATCGCGCAGCAGGAAAACATAAGGCAGAGCCATTTTCATGAAGATGTGGTTCTGATCCTGCCGGCCCATGGTGGGGTTGAATGTGCGGTTGGAAAGGAAGTACAGGTACTGGCCATCAGGGCTGAAAGATGGCGACCAGGCGGTGCTCATGGTGCCAGTCAGGGTATGGGTTTTGCCCTCTTTCAAGTTGTACAGATTGATGGTTTCGTTCATGTTGGCGCCGTTGCTGGTGAAAACAATCCAGCGGCTGTCGGGAGACCAGTTGTAATCCTGAATACCCCAACGCTCCCAACCCTCATCATAATCACTGTGAGCAACGACACTGACTTTGCCTGCCTTCACGTCGATCAAATTCAGGTTCATGAATTTGTCCGAGAACAGCAGATATTTGCTGTCGGGAGACCACACCAAAGGCAAGGTGAAACCGTAAAAACCATCGGTCAACTGACGCCACTGGCTCTGGCCCAACTGGTCTGTCAGATAGATCTGCTCTTCGCCGCTTTTGTCCGAGACGAAAGCCACGTGCTTGCCGTCGGGAGACCATACGGCGTTGCGCTCGCGGCTGCCGCTGGTGCGGGTCAGATTCACGGGATCGCCTTCATCGGCGGGCAGATTGAGAATTTCGCCGCGGGCTTCAACCAGCACCCGCTCGCCGGCGGGAGAAAGGCTGAACGAACCATCAGTGGCGCCGGGAGTGACAAGTTCGTCGCGCATGTGACGGCGGTCCGAAGGAACATTGATGGGCACTTCGCGAACAGCACCCGACGCCAGGTCCAGAACCTTCAGCC
>JAOZJV010000095.1 GCA_029935695.1 Candidatus Krumholzibacteriia bacterium
CCACCGAAGATGGTGAAGTTACCGCCACTGAGACTGCCGGCATCGGGCTGGCCACAGGTGCCGCCCAGCTGAAATGCACCACCGGTGCTGAATGTGTGCCCGCCGGTGTCAACTGTGAACCAGGAGATATCAAGTTGACCAAAGGCAGGGGGTGCCAACCCAAACATTGCAATCACAATTGCGAAAAAAAGCGGGGTTGGAATCGATCGTCTCATTTTGTTCATTCCACGCCTCCCAGTGGAAAGTCCATGAGTGTCTTTGATTAGCAGACTCACTAATCCAAGATTGAAGTAGCTGGAGTCCAGGCTCCTGCCTCTCTCCAATTGACACAGCATAGGGGAAAATCCATCCTGAGCCATCGATTCAGCTAAATTGTGGCCTGCCGTCAAGCCACCTCTGCATCATTTCACCCTCTATTGCAGGTGTTCAGCAAAAATTTCAATTCCGGGCCTTTTCATTTGATACCAAAGACAAAACACCTGATATTTCAACAGAGAATCATGCGGCTCTCCATCGTCAGGAAATTCCGTGCCGAACTGCTTTTTCGTTTCCGATCTTCATGGAAGTATGCACCGCTACCGGTGCTTGGTGGACTGTATCCTGAAGGAACAGCCGGCCGCTGTTTTCCTCGGCGGAGACCTCCTGCCCCACCCCATGAACTTTGCATGGCGGACGGACAAAAACCAATCCGACTTTATCATTGATTTTCTCATCCCGAAATTTTCGGCCATCAAATCAAAGCTTGGCGCCGGGTACCCCAAAGTGTTTTTAATCCTCGGCAATGACGATCCCAGAGCCAACGAACCGGCCTTGATTCAAGGCCAGGACATGAATCTCTGGGAGTATATTCACGGACGCAAAACAACTTGGGAAGGGTTCAATGTTCTGGGCTATTCCTGCATCCCGCCGTCGCCCTTCATGCTGAAGGATTGGGAGCGGTACGATGTTTCCATGTTTGTGGATCCCGGCTGTGTGTCGCCGGAAGAAGGTGGCCGCACCGCCGGCCCCACCGGCAGGGAAATTCGTTACACGACCATTGCATTGGAATTGGAAGAGCTGACAGAAGGAGAATTAGATTTTTCAAAAACCATCCTGATGAGCCACTGCCCCCCTCACAAATGCAAGCTCGACCGGGCGGACCTTGATGGCAAAATGGTGGATCACGTTCCCCTGGATGTTCATATTGGCAGCATCGCCATCCAGCGATTTATCAAAGAAAAACAACCGCTCCTGACACTGCACGGGCACGTCCATGAAAGCCGAACCCTGACCGGCTCGTGGATGGAGAAATTCGGACTGACTACCTCATATTCAGCGGCCAATGAAACTCCGGCCCTGGCTCTGGTCAGATTTGACCCTCAGAATCCGGCCGAAGCATCCCTTGAATTGATAGAGCCCTGATCAGGATTCCTCCAGCTCCAACTCATAAGCCGCATCTGTCACCGCGCCAATTTTTATAGAGAAACTGGAACGATTGGCGATGTCTTCGTCCGTGACGATGTGAATATCCAACAAGCCTTCGGACCTGTATCCGGTTTTCAGGTAATTCATTTCATCGAGGCATCGACTCCAGCCATCCAGCCAGGTCAGAAGCTCTTGCCTGAGTTTTTTGGAACCGTTGAAATGAATGAGCAGATCGATGTCGCTGGCCGGACCGGCAATGGCGTTTTTTACGCTGCCAATCAAATACATGGCCTCGACTCCCAAAGCCTTATGATCCACATCCCTGGCAATGCGCTCGGCCATTTGCTTGCGCCACAGCCAATAGTGAACCGGCTTCTGAATCAGGCCCACATCAGCAATTGTTTCGGGGACTGATTCAATACCCGACTCCGAGAAACATGCCACGGCCTGATCCAGATCTGCGTTGAGCAGAATTTTCACAATGCGTCCTTCAGTGGCCTGTTTCACGTCAATCACATGCAGGGTATCGGCAAGTTCCGCGTACTTGGGCACCAATTCGGCGAGCATGTTGTCTGCCCTCAGGAGAAACCGTTCGGCGAATTCGTTGCCTTCTTCATCGGGATAAAGCGGCAGATAACCAATGCCGGCTTCCACCAGGTCCTGAAAGAAGTGGGTTCCAAAACTGACATCCGGAACGTAGCTTCCTTTCTGGCGGGCAATCTCAATGAGCATGGCCGTATTGTTGATGTCGGCGTAAGTCACATTCACACCAAGTTTGATATCACCACGACTGCCCCAACGGCCCGGGCCCATGAGGACAAAACGTTTCCGGGGCAGAAGCTTGTTCAAACGCCCCACCGCGCGGCCCACGGCTTTCATCTCATCCCTGGTGGACAAAGCACCGTAGCCGGCAGGATCCACATACACCAAATATTCGATGTCTTCAATGCGACCGTTGGAGACGAATTTTTGGGCCGTGAAAACAATATCTTCCCGGGGAATGTCCTGGGGAATGGGAGCCGGCGCGGCCAGGTCGGACTGCCCCTGGGGGCGACATTGCAGCAGATACAAATGTTCGCCGTCATGGGCAAACTCCACATCCACCGGCGTTTTTAACGTTTCTTCCAGAACTTCCAGTATTCCCCTGACCTGGGGAAGGAAACTCTGGGCACTGCGCAACCCTTCAAAGGTTGGATAAAGCTTTTCTTTCTCCGGATCCAGCATGATGCTGACGGGTCTGATCAGGCGTCCCTCTTTCAGGATGGAGAACACCATGGGCAGGCCATCATAGTTGCCTCCCAGTTCCTGCAAAACATCCTGGATGGAGACGGTCTCAAAACAGTTTTTTTCCAGATTGATCAAGTCCATATGCGTGGGTGAATACCGGATGATTTCATCCACGGCCACGTTAACTCGCAGCTCTGGCTGGCCCGGTACGATGAGGGCAGGATAGTCATCTCCGGTCCGGTCCACCGCCCGGGTGCCAAGACCGGGGACCAACCGCACCAACCCATCTTCCCGTTTAATCCTTGGAGACCAGCGGAATTCATTTTTGGAAAAACCCACCCCCGCGAATGACGGGAAGAAATATTTCCCCTTTTTGGTGCCCACCACTTCCTGGATGAGAATGCCCATTTGTTCGTCAAATTCCAGGACTCCGCGTTCAGTCCGGTACTCAATGGGGTCGGGGCCGAACATGGAGGCGTAGATTTCCGCCACCGCATCCTGAATGGCCTGGAGGCTTTCTTTCTTCGATCCCTGATTGGCCAGAAAAAGGCTTTTGTATTTACCGGAAAAAGCAGTGCCGGCCCGGTCTTCAAGCAGGCTCGAGCTGCGCACCACAAGAGGTGCTCCCTGAAAATCATCCAGAGCCGAAGCCATGCCGTGCACCAGGGCAGGAGGAAAAGCGGAATTTTTAAACAGCCGGATAATGTTGGGGTAATCGCGCCTCACTTCATCAATGGATTTGTATTTCTGATGCAGCACTTCTTCCAGATCATTGTAGGCAATGAATTCCAGGGCGGCATCTGAGGCGATGTGCCAGGTTTGGGGGACCTTCACTTCGCCCAGGGATGCAGCCACGGGATCATCAACCAATTCAGGCTCATTGGCCCGATTCTGCAGAATGCACTGGGCCAGCAACATACCGGCGGCCTTGCCACCCAGCTTGCCGTGGCTGACGGTGGGCATGATGGTCCGGTCCATCAGGTCGCTGAAAAATGATACAGCCACATGGTCTTTGGCCGTCTTAACGAAATCCAACTGTTCGGTGAGAATGCGCTGGGTGAGAACCACTCTGACGCTTTTCATGGTCGATTCAGGCAAGCCCGTGCCATCGGGGGCTGATAGCTGAAAACGACGCAAAGCATCCTGGATTTCACTCAGGGTTGACCGCGGGTTATCCAATACGTTGAGGAAAGCCGAAGCCTTCTCGGCCTGGATCCACTTCTGCACGTAGAAAATTATTTCTTCACCCGAAATGTACTTGGCCGCCAACTCAAATGGTTTCCCTGACAGCAACAGGGAACGATCGGTGGGAAGCAGTTCTCCCGGCACGTTGACTTCGCCAACACTTGTCTCCAGGAACTCAAAATCCAGGTCCAGTTCCCGCAGCATGGTCTGGGCTTCGGAAATGCCGATGGAGCAAAGGAAATTCAACATTTTCCGCGAAATCCGCACAAAGAGAGAATCATCGGTTTCCCGCAGCAGGTCCATGACCACCTGCCAGTTGGGATTCTTTTTCTCCTCGGACATTTCGTCCAACTCACGCCATTTTTTGCCCAGGGTTTGTATTTTTCTGAAAAGGATAAAATGCCCCAGCCGATCAGCCAGGCTCTTGATCAGGCGTACTTCTTCGATGAGGAAGGGTCCATCGGCCTCATCCGGACATTGCTTTATATAGTACACCCGCAATTCACCCACGGACTCGCCCTGGACATTAATGCTGTTGGCCAGAACGCACGGCGTCGCATCGAAAGAACTCGACTGCCAGGTTTCGCCGTCAATGGTGATGGTGGCCTCACAGTATTCAGGAAACTGCCAACCCAGACCGATGATCTGCACCACGTCAAACATCACATCCGAGAACAGCCGGTCACCCTGGTTAAGAAGCTGCTCAACCTGGTATAGACAACTCAGCTCCTTGGCTCGTTCCTTCAGATCGCCCAGAAGTTTTTCTGTGGGTTTCAATTGGTGCCTCCGACTTTGATGAGTCCCAACCCGGCCAGACCATCCACCCGAATTTCCAGAGGATTATCAAGGGTGATGTGGCGCAGGTATTTTCCATCCCTGACGACGGTTTGAGAGTCCAGCCAATCCCAGTCCACCCTGCTGGCCCCTTTGCCCCGAACCGTCAGGTAGAAAACACCAAAGGAGATGATGTTATGAAAAAAGTGGGCTCCCTGACTGGGGTCAGGGTTCATGTCCCGGAAAGACGCTTCCACGATGACCCGGGCTCCGCTGACCATGCCCCAATCCACGGGAACTCCCAGCCACGGATCACTGCTGCCCCAGCGCCCGAAACCGATGAGCACATAAGGTCTTCCAGCAGTATGCAAATCGTGGTTGAAGCTCTGGACTTCCTGAGCCACGGTGTGGGTTTTAGACACGTCAAAAGTCTGGGGTTTGATGAAAATAATATCCTGGATGTCGTCTTTGCTTCCATGTCCCAGGGCGTGCTCACTGGCCAGGATGATACCATGGTCGTTGAGTTCCATCGGAGAAATTTTGGATTCACCTTCGGGGATGGCCATGGGCCGCATTTGCAGCAGGCAAACCCGGAGGATTCCATCCTCGTTGCGGTCCAGGGCAAACTCAAGCTCCACCGGGCAGCCAAGAGTTCGCTCGGCCAAAGGCAACATGGCGGTGATGAGCTTGTTCAACTCCAGGGTTTTCCCCACGAGGATAGGACCGAAATCCACCACCCGGGGCCCGGCGCAGGAAAGCCCCATGCGCAAACAGTCCGACCGGTGATCATAGGTGGAAACGATGTGATCGAGAACATCGTCCTCTTCAGCCACTGTCAGGTCTTCCACCAACAGAAACTCTGTTTCCCCCATGGGATCCGGCGGGGGCGGCGTGCCCATGTTCACCGACCAGAAGGAAATCTGTGTGCCGCGCATGCGGTCGCCCACATCGTTGAAGGGCGGTGGACTGGTGGGATACTTTGGACAATAACCCCAAGACACGCCCCCATCAACAATCTGCCGGCCCAGACCCAAAGCCAGGTTGACCACTCCGTCGGTCGGCACCGCTGAACCGTTGGGATAATAGTTGAAGGAACGGCACACACCGGAAATTTCAGGATAGAACCGGTCGCCATGGCGGTTGCCAACGACCTCCTGAATCACCACAGCCATGCGCTCTTCACTGTGATTCTGCCCTGCTCCCAGAAAGTAGTTTTTTGCGGAATCAAAAAATGTCGAGGCATAAACCAGGCGGATGGCTTCGTCCAGCCGCCGGTACCTGGTGTCGGTGTCCGGCTGGTTGTTGGGAATCATTTTGGTGGCATAAACACCAGCAAAAGGATGGTCCAAAGCATCCTCGAGCAGGCTCGAAGAACGGATGGCCAAAGGTGTGTTCACCTGAGAAATGAAGTCGCGCAAATCGCCCAGAATTTCCGGCACCAGGGTGGCGCGCAGAAAAGCATCGGCGATGCGTTCTTCGGAAGCATCGGACAGGGCAATTTCCCAGAGATTGTTCATCTCCATGAATGATTCAAAAACATCCGTGCCCAGCACAACCATGCGCGGGATGGTAATGTCGAACTCGGGAAATTCCTCCTGATCAATTCCTTCCAGAAAATCTTTCGAAAGCAGCACCAGGCCGGCGGCCTTGCCCCCCAGCCGTCCACGGCCAATGCGGGAGACGATCTCGCCAGACTCCCAGGTTCCCCTGCTGAAATCGGGGACCGGGTATCTTTCCAAGGAACACATTTCAAACCTCCAAAACCTGGTGCTGCCAATGCTTCAACTCTGTCCTAGGCCCAACCACGATCACGACAAGCCATGGCCACCCTGTTGATGGCCAGCATATAGCCTGCATCGCGCATGGTCACTTCGTGTTTGCGGGCCAGATCACTGACGGCATAATAGGCTGCCGTCATTTTAACATCCAGCTTGCTCAGAACTTCACCCAACTCCCAGAAGTAGTTCATGTTGCTTTGAACCTGTTCGAAGTAGCTGCAGGTCACGCCACCGGCGTTGGCCAGGAAATCGGGAATGACGAAAATTCCTTTTTCCTTCAGGTACGGATCCGCTGCGGGAGCCGTGGGGCCGTTGGCACCTTCGGCGATCACCTTCACGCGGTCATTGATCATATTCACATTGTCCACGTTGATCTGGTTTTCCAGTGCAGCGGGTAACAAAATGTCCACATCCTGGGATATCCACGATTCACCGGGAAGGATCTTGTAACCCAGATCTTTGGCCCTGGCCTGATCAATGCCGCCAAAATGGTCGGTGATACCCTGCAGTTCGGTCAGATCAATTCCCTCGGGTTTCACAAAACAGAAAGATGCTTCTTCGGCCTGATCCCAACAGGAAACCGACACGGTTTTGCCGCCCAACCGCCCATACAGTTCGATGGCGTATTGGGAAACATTGCCAAATCCCTGCACACTGGCGGTGGTGTCCTGAGGTTTGATGCCCAATTCCTTCAGAGCCTCGCGAAGTGTGTAGACTACACCGTACCCTGTGGCCTGGGTGCGCCCGAGGGAACCGCCCATGCCCACGGGTTTACCGGTGATGGTGCCGGGGTAATGACCACCGTTGATGGCTTCGTATTCATCCAGCATCCACAGCATGTGCTGGCTGGTGGTCATGACATCGGGGGCGGGTATATCGCGAACAGGTCCCACGTTGCTAAAGACCTGCCGCACCCACCCCCGACAAATTGCTTCCTGCTCCCTGGGGCTCAGGTGGTGAGGATCACAAATGACTCCACCCTTACCGCCGCCGAGGGGCAGATCCACCACAGCACACTTCCAGGTCATCCACATGGAAAGAGCCCGCACCGTATCCACGGTTTCCTGGGGATGGAAACGGATGCCACCCTTGCAGGGACCCCGGGCATCATTGTGCTGAACCCGGTACCCTTGAAAAACCTGGAACGAGCCGTCATCCATGCGCACCGGAATGTTGAAATGGTACTCACGCATGGGGTTGCGAAGGAGCTGGCGGGCGCCGTCCTCCAGTCCAATAAGTTCGGCAATGCGATCGAATTCCGCTTGAGCAGAGGAAAAGGCGTTGAATTCTTGTTTCTTGGACATTTCGGATCCTCCTGAACCCCTGTCGGGGTGGAAAATGGTTGATTTCACTTTATACTGGCAATTTCTGAACCATTTTTACTAAAAAAATAACTTTTTAACTTCCATAATTTCAACGAGTTAACAAAGAGGCGCTCTTTCGGGTGACGCAATTTTGCATCACTAATATATTTAATTGATGCGTTTTTACTTCATTAGCTGATTTTCAGGGGAAGTTTTGGCAGAAATTAGTTATTTAGACGATCGTCCATCACGAATCGGAGGTATCAAACCCAGTTTTTTAATTTTCCTCTGCAGCGTTGTACGGTGTATTCCCAATTCCCTGGCTGTGTTCTCACGGTGCCACCCGTGGCGTTCAAGAGCCTGGGTCAGATAAGCCGCTTCCAATTGGGAAAAGCCACTTTTGCCGCCACTGGCGCCACCGGACAGAGTGATTTGCAACCGCCGGGGAAGATGCTCCGGTTCCAGAACCTGACCACGGCACATAACCCAGGCGTGCTCAATGATGTTCTCCAGCTCCCGCACATTGCCAGGATAGTTATGAGCCATCAACAATTCAAGGGTCGCCGAAGAGAGTCCAATAATATGCTTGCCCCGGGCACTGGAGAACTGCTCGATGAACTTCTGAGCCAGCAGGGGAACATCACCTTTGCGGTCACGCAGCGGCGGCAGATCGACATTCAGCACATTGATCCGGTAATAGAGATCGCGCCGGAATGTTCCTTCAGAGACCATCTCCGTCAGGTCCCGATGGGTGGCGGTGATGAGTCTGATATTGCAGGGAATCGGTTTCTGATCACCCAGCCGCTCATACACCCGTTCCTGCAGAACCCGCAGCAATTTCACCTGCATATCCAGAGGAATGTCACCAACCTCATCCAGAAAGAGGGTGCCTCCTTCGGCTGCGGCAAAACGACCGGGCCGATCACGAACCGCCCCAGTGAAAGCACCAGCCTTGTAACCAAATAATTCAGACTCCAGAAGCGTCTCCGGCAGGGCTGCACAATTGACGGTGATCAGTGGCCCTTTGGTGCGGCTGCTCAAATTATGAATGGCCCGGGCCACCAGATTTTTCCCCGTGCCTGTCTCCCCATTGATCAGGATGCTGGTATCACTCAGGGAGATGGTTGGCAGAATTTCAAAGAGCTGCTTCATGGCCGGATCGCCGGTGATGATTCCCTGAAAAGGCAGAGCGCTACCCAAATCTTCCAATTGAAGTTGAATCCTGTTCAGGTCAACAAAAGTTTCCACACCGCCGATGATGTTGCCACCGGCATCTTTCAAAACACTGGCAGAAAGAGTAACCGGCACCATTTCTCCCGTTGCACCCAAAAGAGAGGCACTCACCCCATGCAGCGGTGTCCCATTATCCATAACCCGGCGAAGAGCACAATGTCCTTCGCAGATATCCGTTTTGAAAACATCACGGCAGAATCGCCCCAGAGCGTTGTGGATGGGGATTCCCAGGGTGTCGAGAGCTGATTCGTTGATGGCAATGATCCGGAAATTATTATCAACGGCGAAAACCCCTTCCGTCACACTGTCGAAAAGGGTTTGCAGAAGTCCGCGAGGAACCTTGCCGGGGTTCGCAACTGGCTGGGAATTGTCGTTGAAATCGGGCATATTTTCTCACTTGCTGAGGCCTGACTACAGGATAGCCTGAGGAGGCCATGGGACCAAGGGAATCGTCAGCCAACTTGCCGGGGATGACATTCTCAGCCAACAGTGTTAGCTTCTGCGCAATCAAATAATTGACCAACAGTCGTGCATCTCAAGGAGATTTCATGCGGCCCAGAATTCATCTGCCCCAGCTCATCATCGGTTCATTGCTCCTGCTTGCA
>JAOZJV010000619.1 GCA_029935695.1 Candidatus Krumholzibacteriia bacterium
TCCCCATTTCCTGGTCTACTGATGGCGAATCCCTTGTAATTAATGAAGTGAACAGCACCCGAAGATATGAAACTCTGATCATGAACATGACCACATATGAGATGTCCCCTTTGCCCTGTTCACCCAAAGATGCCATCAACATGGGCTTTACTCCTGATGGCAAACACGTGGTGGTCAGAGATGACACCCGGGTTGTAGCTGTCCCCCTGGATTGCGGCCCCATCATTGACCTTGGCTACGACACCCCCGCCATTTCGTCCAGAGTATTGATAACCCGCCCTAATGAAGGATGTGGCAACCCTCGGCTGATTGCATTTGATGGCGCCGATATCGTCATCCATGAAATAACTCTGGAAGAGGGCGTCGGTCCGGAATTGATGCGCATCAACATGGATCTTGCCAACCAATGGGCCCACTCCGAACGTTTTGTGAATTATTCCTTTGACGCGACTCGAGTGGCTTATTCGGAGTATGAAGCTGAAATCAAAATTCTGGATTTGGCTACGGGTGAAACCACCGTGGTTCCCACGGAACAAGGCTCTGTGCAAATCTTTAATTGGTCATGGGATGACAGGTGGATTTATTGCGTTGGAAATTCTGGGGTGGAAAAAACTTTCTGGTTGGGGCGAGTAGATCCCATCAGTGGTCAATTTGAACTTTTGTGGAATTCAGACAACTCCTTGGTTGTCTGGCCCTTCCCTTCTCCCGATGGTAAAACAGTAGCCGCCCAAATTCTTACGTTGGGGACTGATTTTTTCATGCTTGAAGGATTGTGATCCCCCCCGAAGTTCCACCCGGGGGGATCACACTTCCAGCCATCACCGCACAAGCATTATCTTCCGCGCCTGCACCTGCTCTTCAGTGGACAACCGAATGATGTATGTTCCGGATGAAATCGCCCGGCCACTGGCATCACGGCCCTGCCAGGTGATTTCATGATCACCGGAAGCCTGCACGCCTCTCACTAAATTGCAAACATGTCTACCAGCCGGATTGAACACATCGACTGAAATATTCTGGTCTCGTTTGAGCGTGAAGTTGATGGTTGTTTGGGGGTTGAAGGGGTTGGGATGGGCGCCGATCAGTCTGGTCACTGTTGGCAGCGTATCATTTTGCGGCTCGGTTTCGGAATCGCCGCCTTCTATGCCCACTGGGCCATCATAGCGAATTGCAAAACTTCGGTGAGCCCCTGCGCCGATGGCAACAAAGTTGAAATTCAGGACAGGAACATCGCATTGGCCATAACTGTTATCGCCCCAGGCCACAATGGATCCATCGGATTTCAAGGCAAGGTTATGAGGGGGTATACCATCCCACATGGTCCCTCCAAACATGGCGACAGCGACATAGTTGGCGTTTGGTTCAGGAATATCGCATTGGCCGTTGATGTTGATGCCCCAGGCTACAATCGTCCCATCGGATTTTACACCCAGGCTGTAATTTTTCCCGGCAGCAATAGCAGAAAATCCGGAGTTTGGTTCGGGGATATCACATTGGCCAAAGTCGTTCTCTCCCCAGGCAACAATCATCCCATCGGATTTCAAACCAAGGTTGTGATTGATCCCTGCGGCCACTGCGACAAAATCACTATTGGGCTCAGGAACATTTGGAGAGCCATTCCATACTTGGATCGTCCCATCGAGTTTCAGGCCAAGTCCAAATCTACTGATGGAAATTGCCGTAAAATCGGCATTGGGCTCTGGCAGGTGAGGTGGACAACAATTGTCTTCAAATTTAACGATGGTGCCGTCAGATTTTAATCCAAAGGGAGAATCTGCAACTGAGAAATTGTTGTACTTACGACCGATGGAAATTTCCACAAAGTCCGCATTGGGTTCGGGGATTTCAAACTCCCTTATCAGTTCTCCACCCTGTTCCATGAAAACAACAATCCCGCCCCAGGGAACTAAGGAGCCATCGGCTTGAAGCCCGAGATTGCAATGAATACCTGCAGAAACAGCCACCATGTTGGAATTTGGCGCTGCTAAATTGCACTGCCCATGAAAATTAATTCCCCAGGCTTCCATGGTGCCATTTGGTCGGATGCCATAACTCTGGGATCCCGTGACAGACGATCCGCCTGTGGCTAATCCAATGAATCCAGTATCCTGGTCTGGGATATCACATTGGCCATCATCATTATTCCCCCAGGCAACCATTGTTCCATCAGCTTTTAAACCAAGACTGTGGATCACTCCGCCCGCAATGCCAACGAAATCAGTATTCATGTCGGGAAGATCACACTGGCCATCGTCATTACTCCCCCAGGCTACGATTGTACCATCAGCTTTCAGACCAAGACTGTGATAACTGCCCCCACTGACGGCCACAAAATCAGTGTTCGGCTCAGGAATGTCGCACTGGCCAGATGAGTTGTTCCCCCAGCCAACAATGGTTCCATCGGCCTTGAGGCCAAGACAGGAATATCGCCCTACAGAAGTGGCAACAAAATCAGTATTGGGCTCGGGAATATCGCACTCACCATGGCTGTTGTCGCCCCAACCAACAACCGAACCATCGGCTTTGAGGCCAAGACTGACCCACCGTCCCGAAGAAATTTTCACGAAACCCGTGTTTGGTTCCGGT
>JAOZJV010000620.1 GCA_029935695.1 Candidatus Krumholzibacteriia bacterium
CTACTACCGCGTGATGTCTCGTGACGAAAACAACAACGAGTCGGGCTGGTCGGCCTCAGTGTTCTCCACCCAGGATGCAACCGCGCCAATATCCAGTGTTGATGCATTGCCTGCGGTGCAGGGAGCCTTGGCCTTCGATGTTGCCTACACCACCGTTGAGGAGGGCAGTGGGATAGATTATGTTGAGCTGTTCTACAATGTTGATGGTGGAGATTACACCTCGTTTGGCACATTCACCGAAAGTCCCGTGGCGTTCACGGCTATCGGTGATGGTGTGTATGGTTTCTACACCATCGCCACCGATGCTGTGGGCCATGTGGAAGCAGAACCGGATACTCCGCCTGATGCCTCGACAACGGTTGATACTTCGGCTTCAAGCGCGCCCGTTCTGGTGGTCGAACCCGAGTTCACCATTGGTCTGAGCAATGCCATCGCCTGGAGTGATGAATCCGGCAGTGGCGCCACCGCCTACAACGCCGAATGCGCCACTGATGCAGAATTTGCATCCATTGTTGCATCCAGCGATTGGACAGCAGAACTCACCTTCGAGTTCACCGCTCTGACCGACGGTCAGATTTATTACTACCGGGTGATGTCGCGGGATGAGAACAGTAATGAATCGAATTGGTCCGCCGCCGTGTTCTCCACACAGGACGCAGCAGCGCCAATTTCCAGTGTGGACGAGTTGCCGCCGGTGCACAGCACCTTGGCTTTTGATGTTGCTTACACAGCAACAGACGAAGTCAGCGGGATCGCTTCCGTGGAGTTGTTCTACAGCTTTGACGGTGGAGATTACACATCGTTCGGCACATTTACTGAAAGTCCGGTTCCCTTCACCGCAGCAGCTGCCGGTGCTTATGGTTTCTACACCATGGCTACCGATATGGTCGGCAACCTGGAAGGCATCCCCGAGACTCTCCCGGATGCTTCAACAGTAGTGGAAATCGCCAGCATGGAGGGTACCTTCTTTATCGCCGGCGATGAAGCCAATACCAGCACCCTCACCGTGGAGTTGAACAGCGCTGTCACCCTGGCAGTAGAAATGCGCTTCACAAATGACGATGCTATCTGGCCCGAAACATGGCTGGCCTATGCCACCGAGCACGAATGGTTGCTGGCAGAGGGACCCGACGGAATACGCACGGTGTTTGCCCAGTTCCGGGATGAAAGTCAGGCTGTTCTGGAACTGTCTGATGAGATCATGTTCGATGGTGCATTGCCGTCGCCCGTTGCTGGCATCAACACCTATCGTGGGCACAATCTGGTGAACGTCAGCTGGACTCACGAACAAGCCGACGGCGAAGGATTCCTGGTTTACCGCGGGATGTGGTACCAGGGCACCCCGGATGTTTCCGCTTACCCGTATTTCGGGACTTTGAGTGATGACTTTGTTCCCACCCGACCGGTCAATCACGATGACGTGCTGGCCAGTGAAGAGTGGGAACTGGTTGCCAGTGTTGAATCTGACGTGCTTGCATTCACCGACATCTGGCCGGATTCCGATTCGCGAGGGATCTATTTTTATGAGGTCTTCGCCGTCAATGCGGCCAATAACTACAGTTTGCCGGCCGATGAAAATGACCGGGCAACCAACTATATCCTGGGAGATATGGCGGGTGCCAATGGTCTTGTGAATTTGCCGGACGTGGGGATATTTGCCGGATCTTACGGTGAGTACATCACACCGGATAACGGTAATCCGGAAACCGATATTGGCCCTACTGATGACGCCAGTATTTCCGGCATTCCGTTGCCGGATAGCTTCATCAACTTCGAAGACATGATGATTCTGGCCATGGCCTTTGGCTATGAAGATCCGGAAGCATCTGATCCGGCAGTGGGCACCGCTTACCTCAGTTGGGTGCGGTTGGATCGATACTCTTATTCACTGCGTCTGGACCAACCTTGTTCAGGTCTGAAGGGATTGAACATCTCGGCTGATTTGCCTGGTGGTGTGGTGGCCAGTCTGATGGCCGGCGAGCTGCTCGATCAGCAGGATGATCTGGTTTTCCTGGAAAACATCAACAGCCATGGCCTGGATGCAGGCATGTTGGTGATGGGTGCCGGGGTTGATCTCAGCGGATCTGGCGAAATTTGCCGGGTGACGTTGTCGGATCCTGATATCGAAATCGACAGTCCCTATTTTGTAGTTCGTGATGTGAACAACAATAAGATGGATGCCGTGATCGAAGAAGTAACAGAGGTCCCTGTTATTACCAGGTTCTCTCTGGCCGCCAACTACCCGAACCCATTCAATCCCATGACCACCATTTCCTTCGAGCTGCCTGAAGCTCAATCCGTAAGATTGAGCATCTACAGTATTGACGGTCGTCTGGTCAGCAACCTGGTCCAGGGAACATTCCCTGCGGGCCAGCACTCGGTTGTTTGGATGGGACGGGATGATCGAGGCCAGACCGTGGCTTCGGGCACCTATTTCTATCGCATCGCTGCCGGTTCGTTCAATGCGACACGGAAGATGGTGTTGACCAAGTAGGTTCTGATTTGTAGTGAAATGTCTTTTGAGTTTTTCAACGGGCCCCGGGAATAATCCTGGGGCCTTTTTCAGCTGCACCCGGCAAT
>JAOZJV010000096.1 GCA_029935695.1 Candidatus Krumholzibacteriia bacterium
TGATCATTTCAGCATCCAGATGGCATCCTTGACCCGTGTTCACCTGCACCACTTCGGCACCGGTGGCGTTGATGCGATCGGCATCGTTCAAAGTCTGCTGATCACCTTCAATGACGCTGATGGAAAGCTCTTTTTTAAGGTCGGTGATGGTGCGTTCCAGCACAGTGGTTTTACCCGACCCTGGAGACGAAACAAGATTCAGTGCCACAATACCCTTGGCCTCAAACCAACCCCGGTTGCGCTGGGCCAGCATGTTGTTCTGCATCAGAACATCCTGCTCGATGTCGATGGTGCGCCCATGGTCATGGTCGTGACTGTGACCATGATCATGGTGGTGATGATGGTCGGCCACCTCACCGGGTTTTAAAATCTTCACCGCATCGGCAGGCTGGCTGCAACCACAGGAGTCACACATGGAATCTTCTTTCGATTAGTTTGGAGAATGATCTGAATCCAGTTTACAACCCCAGGAAGCGGATGGCTACCCCGGATGAAAAAATGGCCAGACCGGCCAGCACATGGGCGTACCGTTCTATTTTTTTCAGAGGCAACAGGGCAATGCCGCGTTCGGCCAGGAAAACCATGCCCACCATGGTGGCAATAGTCACCACGGCAAAAATCACCGTCACCAGGATCAGTCCGCCCACATTGGCCCTGGCTGCTGGATACATCAGAATGGGAATCAGGGGTTCGCAGGGTCCCAGGACAAAAACAACGAACAAAGCCCAGGGCGTGAGGCTCTTGTTCCTGGATTCATGCACATGGCTGTGCTCGCGGTGATGATGGTGGTGATGATCGTGGGATGTGCCATCGGCATGCTGATGCGCATGGCTGTGCGGACGGTTGCGCACGGCCTGCCGAACGCCCCAGGCTGTGTAAATCAATCCAAAGGAAATCAAAAGCCAGGCTGCCAGATCGCCTCGCACGCCTTCAATAATTTCCAACTTACCCACGGCCACGCCCAGACCAATGCCCACCAGACCCAGCACCACTGAGCCGGCCACATGCCCCAGACCGCAAACAGCAGCCGTCAGCAGGGTGCGGCGCAGTTTCCAGCCGCGGGCCCGGCCGATGACGATGAAAGGCAGATAATGATCGGGACCGGTGATCGTATGCACAAAGCCGATGGAAGCAGCTGTTGCGGCAAGAATGGTCAATTCCGAAGTCATACAGGGACTCCCGGGCAAGGGGGCTCTTGGTTGCCATATCCTGATATTATTATAACAAGTTATGGCCGAGAGTCCATTGAAATATGATGCTCAAAAGGCCCGGCTCCGGAATACCGGAACCGAGCCTGCCCCAGGCCCCCAGAGCCCTGGGACTTATGCACTATTCTCCGTCAAAACAACGCTCGAAAGCGCGGTAGCTCAGGGGTCCAACCGAGCCAACCTGGAGAATTTCAAAGAACAGTTCCGGCTCGCCCTGTTGCAGGGCCAACCTCCGGTCCACGCTCTTGACCTTCCGACCATTGCTGTTGTGCATACCATTTTGTTTACCCGAAACCTGGGCGTCAAAAGGGTCGCCAATGGGTTGGCCAGTCTGCATGTCGATGGGCACCGCATTGAGCACTCCATCGTAAGTGGTTTTGTACTTGTAACGTCCCTGAGTCGTCACTTTCACTTCGGTGGTGAAGGTGATGGGGCCATTGACATACAACCAGTCATAAGGGCCGGAACTGCAAACAGGCCGGGGGATGTATTGGTCGTAGTCGATGATGATAGAATTGGTCACGAAGTCCGCATCCACAGGCACGGCTCCGCCGAGCACAAGAAGAGTTCCTTCGCCGTCGCTGGGCAGAAGATGGCTGCCACCCGGAGGCAAAGGCACCACAGGATAACCCAGAACCGTCAACAGCATCTGTCCCATGGGATCTTCAACGAGCGAGTTGTAGATGTAGTCGGGGATGCTCCGGAAGGAAGGAGCCGCATTGATGGGCCCAGTGGTTTCAGGGGCCGCAGCCAGCAATCCTGACCGGGCCAGATCAAATTTAACCACCATTTCGGCCAGTTCCCAACTCAACACCTGATGCTCGCTGGTGCCGGGAATCATCATCTCAAAGTGAGCACCACCCAGAGTCCAGGTGCCACCTTCGCCATCACTCAAATCGGTGGCGAATAAACGCAGGTGCACGCGCAGACCCGCATATTCACCCAGGGTCATTTGAATGACGCATCCTTCCCAGCCGCTTTCGGTGAAATAGGTGGTTTGAACATCGCCACCGAGGGCGTCGGTCCAGGGAAGGTTGAACGGTTCGATGTCCGGGAAATAAGGTGAACGATCACCATCGAGGGACATCAGCGCTGCCCTGATCTGCACCGGATCGACCTGGCCCTTGAAGACGAGGTTGATGGGATCCATGGGAGAGTCGGTCAGCGATGTGCTGGTGTAGGGCCAGAAAGAAAGATCTTCCACGCTGGCGATTTCCCCGGGAATCACACTGCCATCCTGACGGATGATAGTCATGCCCTTATCCGCGGCTTCCATGAACTCTTGTTCAATTTGCTCTTCAAGAGAGCCCGGCTTTCCTTCGGGCGCAGCCGGCGAGGCGTTGGGGGAGACGGGATCATCTTCGCTGCAGCCGGTCAGGCCGATGGCGAAGAGGAGCACGAAACAAAGTCCGATGCTCGAGAGAGTTTTTCGGTTGGTTTTCATAACTTCCTCCAATGTTAAACAAACTGGGACCCACGCAGCACTCAGTACCAGATCTGTTCCAAATGAGTGACATTTGTTAAGTTGTTTAAAATATGGAAGTTATGTAGTTTTCTTTTTTGTGGCTGCAAAAAATCGTGCTTTGTCGGTGACAGCTCTGTGTGGGTTTTAAGACAGAGCAACCAGTACAATCACAAAATTATGTTCAGATGACAGGCGGCTGTTGGAGGGGTTAACTCAGCTCTTCAAAAATTCCGGCGTCCCGGTTCTTTCGCACATTGTCCCAGGTGAAAAACCGCCCGTTCATGGCGATATAAACTCCGTTGGGCAGGCTCTGGGCAAAAGCCAGGGCGCTGCCCAGATTGAACAACCCGTCGCTGCTGCCAAAGGCATAGGGAATCATGGCGCCGGTCAGGACGATGGTCTTGTCGGTGATGTTCTCGCCCAGCAGCCTGGCCGTCACTTCCATGGTGTCGGTGCCGTGGGTGATGACGATGAGCTCACGGGGGCATTTGCGGCATTGCCCAAGGATGACCTGCCGATCTTCCTCGTCCATCTCCAGACTGTCCAGCATCATCAGGGTGCGCACTTCCACGTCCACCAGATTCCGGCCCAGGTCCAGCATGTCCCGCAGATGGGTGTCCTTAAAAAAGAGGGTGCCCTTGCGCTCGTTGTATTCCTTGTCGAAGGTGCCGCCGGTGATCAGAAGGCGGATGGGCTGGCTCATGATAATCTCCTGTGGGGGTGGACTGCTGGCTTCGTCGTTAAATAACGATCAACAAACGCTCCCCGTCCAGCAAAGGATGCTGGTATTTCAGCATTTGAAATGAGAACCCCGTGTGGCAGTTCCAGGCGCTGAGAACATGGCCTCCCTGCAACTCGCCCATCAACTCCGGAGCTGGATCGGCATTTTTGGTCAGACTATGGAAAGCTTCAGGAAAGCTGTCACCATTTTTTTTAAGGACGCTGATGAGGAAGCTGACCATGCCGGCGTTGATGATTTCACTATTCTGGTTGATCAGGATAGTGACCACTTCGTCGGTATCGGCGGGCAAATCGGCCCTGAGACGGTCGCCAATAGCCAGACTGCATTGGGGTTTGCCATTGATTGACCGCAGAATGCGTCCATATGGTTTGCCCAATGGCGTGTAGAGACCACCAAAAACATCTTCAAAATTTGAAAGTAACCCAAACCCCGACAGAAGATTACGTGCACTCCGGGTTTCATCGCCGGTGGTCACGACCAACCGGAAATCTTTTCCCATCTCCGGCAAGAATTCCTCACCTCCGGGCAAAGCGGCTGCTCGGCCGGTGACCGGGTCAAAGGGGATCAAAGTTCCTGCCATGTCCCAAAGCAGGACACCGGAGCCACTGCAGGGGGAAATGTAACGTTCTTCGGTTTCTGGCATGATGCTGGCTTTCATGGATCTTCGGGCCTGCCCAAAGCAGATCATGCTTGCGCCCGGAGATGAATCAGAGTTTGATATTAGTAGATTAACGGGTTCAAGATATCCCTCCAGGGGATGGACCCCAAATCAGGTGGAATTATACCCAATTTTTGGGAATACACCAACAAAGGGAGTGAAAAATGAAGAACATTCTCGTCGGATCGTCAACAAAGCGAGGGATGTTGGCTGCCGGCCTGCTATCTCTGGCGGTGGTGATTTTTTTCGGACAACCGGTTTTAGCCGATGAATTTGAAGAGCTGCTGGAGCAGGTGGGGGAAGACTACGCCACAAGTTACTCCTCTCCATTTCTGTATGCCTTCGGTCCCAACCAGAACAGTGGCATGTATCAAACAGCCAGCATTCCCTGGAAGGGATTAACATTTGGTGTAGGCGTGAAAGTGATGGCCACCCATCTGAATGATGAAGACAAAACTTTTTCCAAGAATATCGAGGATGTAAACCTGGGCGATTATGATCCGACATTCGAAGGCCAGACCGGCGATGTCATCATGAGTGGCCCCACTGTCTTTGGTGACACCGGCACCGTTGGTACGGTCAAGGGTTACCTGCATGGAATGGAAGTTTTCAGCCTGGACGCTATTCCTGGTTTGGTCGAAACCAGCTATGTTCCGATGTTTGCTCCCGAGGCTTATGTCGGCGGTATCCTGGGCCTGAAAGCCACGGTGCGCTATTTCCCTGAAATGGACATGAGTGATTACGGTAAGACCAAATATTTTGGTTATGGGCTGCAGTGGAGCCCCAATGGTTTGATGGAAACGTTCCCCGTGGATTTGATGATCGGGTTCTTCGATCAGGAAATGAACGTGGGATCATTTTTGGAAACTGATGCCTCCACTATGTTTCTGGCCGCGAGCTATGATTTCAGCATGCTGACTGTTTATGGCGGTTATGCCAAGGACGAGTCGGACATGGCTGTTACTTATGAGTATGTCGACGAGGGCATCGACGTCAGTTTTGATGTGGAAGGCCGTCAGGAAAATCACTTCACCATTGGTGTCGCCTTGAAATTCCTTCTGGGTTTGAGCCTGGAAATGAATGCCGGCGATATGACAACTTACAGTGGCGGCCTGATGTTTGGTTTTTAACCAACAGGCTTGCGAAAGGAAAACCTCATGACGAACAAAAAAATCTATTTGCTGGCCTGCCTCGCTCTCTTACTGGGAGCAGGACTATGGCTGACTGGTTGCGAAAGCGACACTGTGGCTCCTCACGATGAGACACCCGAGCTGAGTTCTGAAGACGTGGCCTACCAGGCAGCAGCCATGGCCGCGGCCGCCGGACAGTTTCTGCCTCAACTGGTGGAGTACGATGGCTCGGATAAAAACGACTATTCCTATACCTTCCCCGCAGAAAGCGATATCACCGGAACGGTTCAGTTTGATTTCCGAACCGGTGGTGCCGATGGAACTCCTGCTACGTATGATACGGCCGACTGGGGCCGTCTTTACACCGAGCCGGGTGAGAATATTTCCTTTGCTCTGGGCCTTGGCGGCAGTATTGAATTGAAGTTCAGCATTGTGGCCGATATCACCCGCGATCCCGACACAGCAACCCTGCTTGTAGGCAGTGGAGGAACATTCACCAGTGGCGATTACACTGCTGTGTTCTCTTTTGCTGATCTGGTGGTTGTCAGAGATGGTGATTATCCGGCAGCTGGTTCCATGACCTTTGAAAGCGGAAACTACAGCGTCACGGTGACCTTCGACGGTAGCAACATCGCTGTGGCCGCTCTCAATGACGTCGCCACCTGGACCGTCAATCTGGATGACGCAACTGTCACACTCATTGATTAGCGGGTTTTTGAGAGACCGAAAAAATAAGGCGGAGTCCTCAGGGGGCTCCGCCTTTCTCCGCTACGATCCGAACTTTTCACGACCCGGCTCCTTCCTTCCCGGACCGGACCCGGCCTTACAGCCGTGAGTCGCAGATCCAGTCTGGTGCCTGCGCCCGACACGACTTTGCGCTGCCTTATTATCGAGACAGACCGTCGAGATCCGGGACAGTTTTCCAGTTCGGTGGTTCTCCGCTGCCGCTCCGTCTTGCAAAAAGCTGTAATCCACCCTGGCCCGCTCGTGCCAAAGTAGAAATTGAACTCACCTTGTCTGCATTATTAAACAGACAAAGAAAGAACTCAAGGAGAGATTTTTTGGGTGTGGGTGCGGGTGTGTGATTTGTGAGGCTCTTATTCAAGAGTCCCCTGAACCTCACTCACCCCACAACGAACCCCATCATACCCCACCCGGATGTCTCCGCTGCCTTCGACAATCCACTGAACTTCCCGTGTTCCAAACGCCGGTACATAGGTGGGCACCCGCCAGCTGCGATGCTCCACAGGTTCCACCCGATCGAAAAACCGATCCACCAGAACGCCACCGGAAATCACTTTTACCCCGCCGCCTTCAAGGGTGAACAAATCTTCCCTGACTAATTTTTTCCCGCGAGCCCGACTGGACAAAGTTGGCACAGCACCACTGTTGATGGCCCGGGCCCGCACTCTGCGCAACCCACCACCAAGATCCTTAACCTCGGTGATTTCCACCTCAATGCGTGGCAGTTGCGACGCCGTCCAGATCACAAACATGGCGTTGCGGTGCAGCATGTCGGGCAGCATCCAGCCGGGGCTGGTGCGCACGCTGAATTCACGCCATCCGCCAATTTCGATGGTGCCGTAGGTGGGATGATCGAAGCTGTGCCAGTCGGTGAACATTTCACCCATCATGAGATGGTCGTTGAACTGCTGGCGCTCCACCAGTCGGGGCCGGCGCGACCATAGATTTCCATCTTTGCCGTTTGTCTCGTCACGGTAACCGCGGTAGGCCGCCTGGGCGCTCATGTACAGCTCGCCCACATAGGCGTAGGAGCCAAAAACCTGATACAGAAATTCATCAAAATCACCATAGGTGGTGTACAGGTCGCTCATGCTGACAAGGTAGCGGTAGCCGGGCACAGTGCGTTCGCCTTCCTGTCCCAGATAGTCGAATACCTGCAGGTCGCTGGGGGGCATCGGGGGAGATAATTTGCTGCCCGGGCCACGCAGAAACATGCCGCCGTAATTGTGGAACGCAAAACCAAAAGCAATGTTCGGCCGACTCAGAATAAAGTCGGAAACAGCCCGTGTATTGGAGGCACTGAAAGGAAAATCTCCACTGCCATTCTGCACCGATCGCGGCTGCCACTGGAAACCCCAGTTGCGATTCATGTCCAGGTAACCGGGCCCGTCTTCGTTGATGCGTCCATCGCCGTCATCATCCAAACCTTCGCGCCCCAGGCGTGTCCACTGGCCCTGCTCGCCCGGTTTGATGCGCACCATGACGCGGGGGTCGTCGGGGTGGGTTTTCCACTGCCCGTGGGGATCGCTGATACGCATTTGCAGGATGCGCCCGTCGCCGTCCAGGTCGTTGGTATCGTCTTCGTCCTTGAGGCCGTCGCGGTCATCATCATGAGGGATCCGGGCCGTGCGACCGATGCCGTAATTGCCCGGGTCGGTGAAATACCGCGCGCGGCTGTCCACGTTGATGGTGGGGATGATGTAGAAGGACGCATGGTCCAGCAGTTCGGTGATGCGATCCCACTGTCCGTGTTTCGTCAGCAGGGTCCAGGCGGTGTACAGGCACACTTCGGTGGCCTGAATTTCATTGCCATGCACGGCGCCATCCACATACATGGCGGGTTTGGTTTCGGCCTTGCCTGTTTTTTCGTTGGTGATGCTCAGGCACCAGATTTCGCGGCCTTCGATGCTTTGACCCAGCGATTCCAGTTCCGTCAAATCAGGCCAGGCTTTGTGCATTTGCTGCAAGGCGTCAGTGACCATATCCTGATCGTAATAATGATCCCATGTGAGTTGGGGTGGCCCGGCAAAAAGATGGTTGGGGGGGCAACAAAAAAGACATACAGCAACCAGGAACACACTCAGGGTTTTCATTTTTGGCCTCCCCTGGCACCGGCGGTCAGGCTCTTGGTGATTTTTCCGAGGGATGGCGCTTCAGCTGTGATATTCAATTTTTCTCCCGGTTTTACGCGGACCAGCCAGCGCACTTTTTCACTGCCGTGAGCAGGCAGATAATTCACCGTGGCCCGAGAGCGGCCTTCCAGAATTTCAGCGCCGGATAATTGTACAACAACTGGTGGCACCCGCCGGGTTCGCAAACCCTGGGCGGTGGGGTAAGGAATGGAGCCGGCGTTTTCCAGCCATACTTTCAGTTCATAAACATTCTCCCCCCGGGGGGTGAATTCCGTTTCACCGAATTGAAGCTCAGGCAACCACTTTGGTAAAGTGGCCAGCACCCGCACGGGGGTTGCCAGCAGCGAGTCGACCAGAGCCACCGGCGGGGTGGTGGTTGCATAAGGAGCCACGCCGCCCACCAAGACCGTTTCGCCATCTTGAAGAGTGGCTTTCTCCCAGGCTTTCAAACCGGGCCAGTCACTCAGCAGCTTATTGCCCTGAATTTCCAGACTGTAATCCAGCAGGGCTCTCTGCTTGTCGGTGAAAGGTTTTTCTTCTTCAGTTTCCGTGGAATCAACCACCGCAACCATGGGCACCGACCAGAAATCCACAGCAAAAGTCGGTACGCCATATTGATAATATCCCCACTCTTCCACCGAACCCACCGTGGATTTTGCTGATGGCAAACGCTCTCCGTTTAAGCCGGCTTCCTCCAGAATTTTGGCGTAATCAGCACCCACGGCGTTCCACCAGCCAACGTCTTCGGGATCAACATTCGTGGCGGCATCTTCTTCAAGATAGGTGCGCACCTGGCGATCGGTTACCTCTCGCTGGCCGGTCCTTTCACGCACCAGCTCTTTCAACTGGTCCATGGTGAATTGTTTCCCGGGGGCCACACCCAGAGCGCCAGCCCAACGTTCGGGAAGTGAATATTTTCCGCCTTTGGAAGCTTCATCAACTTCGGGCAGATGGCGCAGATTGTTGACCCGGTCCAGCACCAGGATCATGCCGATTTCAGGATGGGCGTAGGCAAACTCAAGGATAGCGCGGGTTTCCAGTTGGTCGGCAGCCCAGAGGCCGCCCTGGTTGGTCCAGTGCAGGAAGCGATGAGGAAAATTGCGGCCGGGGTTTACGCCGCCGGGACCGTCTTCGTTGAAAAGGCCATCGCCGTCGTTGTCGTTGCCTTCGGTTTCCTTGCGGTACATGCCGCGCTGGCCCAGGGCAGGGTCGGCTTTGACTGCCAGCAGGGGCTCATCCGGGCTGATGATCCATTGGCCGGCCGCATCGGGCACCAGCATGGTGGTGATCAATCCATCGCCGTTCAAATCTTCGGGAGGGTCTTCGCCATAAGCGCCGTCGCGGTCTTCATCGATGGGGGCAAGGTTGAGGCCCCCGGGGTT
>JAOZJV010000621.1 GCA_029935695.1 Candidatus Krumholzibacteriia bacterium
GGAGTGATCAATTCAACAACCATTTTGATGTTATCACCAGGCATAACCATCTCAACGCCTTCAGGCAGAGCGGCATTACCGGTCACATCGGTGGTGCGGAAGTAGAACTGAGGACGGTACCCGGTAAAGAACGGGGTGTGGCGTCCACCTTCTTCCTTCGTAAGAATATAGACTTCGCAGTCGAACTTGGTGTGAGGCGTCACGCTGTTGGGCTTGACGATCACCATACCGCGCTCAACATCTTCCTTCTTCATGCCACGAAGCAACAGACCAACATTGTCGCCGGCCTGACCCTGATCCAGGATCTTGCGGAACATTTCCACACCAGTGCAAACAGTGGTCTGGGTGTCGCGCATTCCAACCAGCTCAACCTTGTCGCCGGTGTTCACGATGCCACGCTCGATACGACCGGTAGCAACCGTGCCACGACCACTGATGGAGAATACGTCCTCCACGGGCAGCAGGAAGGCTTTATCAAGATCACGCTCGGGCAGAGGAATGTAAGTATCCAGAGCCTCGACCAATTCGAAGATGCATTTGGCATCGTCGCTGTCGGGGTCGCCGCTCTCAAGAGCCTTGAGGGCAGAACCGCGGATGACAGGAGTGTCGTCTCCGGGGAATTCGTACTGGTCCAGCAGCTCACGGATTTCCATGTCAACCAGGTCCAGCAGTTCCTCATCATCAACCATGTCCACTTTGTTCATGAAGACGATGATATAAGGCACGCCAACCTGACGGGCCAGCAGGATGTGCTCGCGAGTCTGGGGCATGGGGCCGTCGTTAGCGGAAACAACCAGGATAGCGCCGTCCATCTGGGCAGCACCGGTGATCATGTTTTTCACATAATCAGCATGGCCGGGGCAATCCACGTGAGCGTAGTGCCGAGTCTCGCTGTTGTACTCCACGTGAGCCGTCGCGATGGTGATACCGCGTTCGCGCTCTTCAGGAGCTTTATCGATCTGGTCGAAAGGTGTGTACTCAGCCAGACCCTTCTTAGCCAGAATTTCAGTGATGGCAGCCGTCAAAGTGGTCTTGCCATGATCAACGTGACCAATGGTGCCTACGTTGACGTGATCTTTTCCTCGTTCAAACTTTTCGCGAGCCATTACGGCTACCTCCTGAAAAGTGGCGCCAATTGTCCCAGACAAATCTCTGGAAAATCTAGCCGCCTGCGTTTAACCGCGACATTTCCGCGGCAATTTTCTCCGGCACTTTATCGTACCGAGCCAACTGCATTGAGTAGGCTCCCCGACCCTGGGTCAGCGAGCGCAGTGACGTGGCGTATCCGAACATACTATCCAGTGGAACTTCTGCCTGAATGACCTGGTCATTCTTGCGTTGTTCCATGCCGAGGACTCTTCCCCGCTTTGATAATCGGTTCAAGTAAAACAGGATCAGCCACTTTGGCTCCGTCCCAGAGGGCATTGACTGCCGCATTCCGGAACCCCATCTCACTCGACTGCCCCTCTTCGAAAGCCCCGCCGGTCAACCGGATCGAGACATCAGTCAGGGGATATCCTGCCAGAATTCCTGTTTCACAGGCACCCTTGGCAGATTCTTCTATGAAGGGGACAAATTCTCCGGGAATCACTTCCGGCCCAACCTCGTTGGCGAAAGTCACCCCTGTCCCGCTTCTTCCCGGTGCGAGGGTTAACTGCACTCGGGCAAAATTTGTTTTTCCTGCCGCTTCGCGGTTGTATTCCGCCTGGTGGACCACCTCTTTGGTGATGGTCTCGCGGTAAGCAACCTGAGTCCGGCCGACGTTGCAAGCCACTTTGTGCTCGCGCTGCAACCTGTCGATCAAAATCTCCAGATGCAGCTCGCCCATGCCCCAAATCACCGTCTGGCCACTGTCCTTGTCTTTCCTCACGTGGAAAGAAGGATCTTCATCGGCCAGGGCTGTCAGGGCATCTCCGAGCTTGTCCTGGTCAGCCTTGGTCTTGGGTTCGATGGCCAGGTAAATCACCGGTTCGGCGAAGGTCATCTCATCCAGGACCAGCGGCGAGTTGAACTCAGTCAACGTATCGCCAGTGCGAATCTGTTTGAAACCGACGGCAGCGATGATGTCACCAGTGCGCGCCTCTTTCAAATCTTCCCGCTTATCTGCGTGCATCAGCAGCAGGCGGTTGATCCGCTCCCGTTTGCCCGTGTTGACGTTGAGCACCGTCTTGCCCGCTTCCAGCTTTCCGCTGTAAACCCTCAGGAAAGCCAGCCTGCCCGCAAAAGGGTCTGCCAGAATCTTGAAGGCCAGGGCACTGAACGGCTCATCGTCGTCAGGGCGCCGGGTCTCTCCCTCTTTGCCGTCCCTGGTCAGCCCGGTTACTTCCGGACGATCCAGCGGCGACGGGAGATAATCCACAATCGCATCGAGCAACTTCTGCACTCCCTTATTCTTAAGGGACGATCCGCAGAACACCGGAACCAAAAGTCCGGCCAGCGTGACCCGCCTGATGGCGGCCATCAGCTGCTCTATGGAGATGTCTTCCTCAGCCAGGAAGAGCTCCATGATCTCGTCGTCAGCCTCGGCCAGGGTCTCGATCATTTCGATCCGGGCAAATTCGGCATCCTCAGCCAG
>JAOZJV010000097.1 GCA_029935695.1 Candidatus Krumholzibacteriia bacterium
ACTCAGGCAATACCTTCAATTCCCCAGATGGGGATTCCAAACTAATGGCAGATTCAGCATCCCCTTCAGCCCCCCGAACAACCTCCGAAACCTCCGGCGGCGAAAACGATCCGGGCGTAAGCAAAGGCCCCATCATAATCACTGCCGCCACGGCTGCTGCCGCCGCTGATACCATCCACACCATCGTGCGGCGCCGTGAAGGCCGCTTAATTTTCCGCTCGCCGGCAATGGCGGGTTGAATATTTTCCCGCCAGCTTCTTTGAAGTTCCAGCTCTGCCTGATCCCACTGGGCATCCTGAGCATCAGCAGGATCTTCACCCAACTCATTAAACCGGTTGTAACGCTTTATTTCCAATCGGCACTGGGTGCAGGACTCAAGATGCTTCTCTACCCCTTCACTTTTCGATTCGGTCAGCCGATGATCAGCAAAGGCCAGAAGGGTGTCTAAATCCGGGTGGTCCTGATTGTAAGTTTTACTCACCGCTCTGCTCCTTTCCTTCAACCATTCGTGCAAATTTTCGTCGGGCATTCTGGATCAAAGTTCTTGCTCCGCTGGAGTTGGTGCAACCCAGGGTGCTCGAAATTTCTTTAACAGCCAGGCCGTCCCTGTAGTGTAAAACAAAAGCCTCCAGCTCCATCTCTTTCATTTTTTTGCTCGCCCTGAGCAGGAGTTGATCCAACTCACCTTTGACCTGGGCTTCGTGCAACTCATGGGCAAAAGACGTGTCTTCGGCTTCGATGCCACCCAATTCTGCCAGGTTTTTTCGCCAGCGGTTCTTCTTGGTGCTCACCACCGAAAGACAGTGGTTGCGGGCAATGCTGTAAACCCATGTTGAAAACTGTGCCCGTCCGTCGAACCCTCGCAGTCCCCGGAAAATCCGGATGAAGACTTCCTGGGTCAGGTCAATGGCATCTTCCTTGTCGTGCGCAATATTGTACGCCCAGATGTAGATTTTTTTCCGGTAGCGGTGGAACAATTCAGTGCTGGCGGCATCCGAGTCATGTTCCACAATTTGCACAACAAGTTCGTTGTCCCCGAGATGTTGCAATCCCTGGTTCACTATCTTGGACTGTGGGATATTAAAAATGACACAAAACAAAATATCACCTGCGTTGCTGTCTGCGGAATACAAGCACAGCCAGGGTCAGAAGACCAATGACCAGTGCTCCAGCCAGAGTGCGTGATGGCTTTTCAGCGTAGGTCATGGTGGCATCGCCGGTCAATATGAAACCGCCACCAGGGAAAATACCGTGTCTGTCACCGTGGTCCTGCAAAGCCAGCAGGCGCACCGTGCGCAAGGCTGCTGCCGCGGTGGATCCAGCGCGCAGCTCCCGATAAAAATGATCCATGAACCAGGCCGTTTCCCAATCCGGGACATCGGTTTGGGAGGCCAGCACACAGCGGCTTCCCGCCAGGAGGAAGGCCTGGGTCAGGCCCGTGATTCCTTCGCCGCTGGTTAGCATTCCCCCGGCAGATCGGCACGATGCCAAAGTCACCAGAGAGGCGTTCAACTCCAGATCAACGATCTCATGCCAGAGTAGCAGCCCGTCGAACAGGCTGGGGGTGTCATCAGCATGGGGTTCGGCAGGACGGTTCAAAAGAATGTATGACCGGCGGGCATCCACTTCATCGGCATAGCTGTGGGCCGCAATGTGAATGATGTCGGCGCTGGCCAAAATGCCGGATCGGATTTTTTCTTCGTTGGCCCCGGAACCAGTCAGGATCTGGGTTTGATCAAAGAGAGAGGCCAGTTGCCAGACTTCTTCATCGGCCAGGGGCAGGCTGGGGACCGGGGCATCGGTGAAAGGGTGCAATCGTTCTTCGTTATCAGGGCCTTCGTTTTCACGCCCGGCGCAACCGATGGCCAGAATGGTTTTGCTTGATTCATCCAGGGTTGAATCCTGGGTGCGCTGTCTGAGAAAACTCAGCGTTTGCAAAGAGGGGACTGTAAAAAGTTCATTGTTTTCGAAAAGATATTGTTGTCCATCATGCAGAAAGGCAAAAGGCAGGCGATGCAACAAGCCGTCCGGGGCAATCACCAGGGTTGAAGAGGCGTCAAAGTCACCAGCAGCCGGTTGTACGAGCAAGGAGTAGAGCTCTTCTCGGGCAGTCATGAGAACTTCCGGCGGCAGTGAATTTTCTTCATCGGTGGCATGTTTTTGCAAACTGAGAAAGAGTTTGATTCGATCCTCAAGAATGTGACGCGCAGGCAAAACGTAGGTTTTGATTTCAGTTGGGCTCAGGGAAAACAAAAAAGATTGATGGGTGCCCAGAAAGTAGGACAGCAAGTGTTCATTTGGCTTCAACACAGCCATCAACTGTTCTGCTTCAGGAGCTTCCGGGAAAAGCACCGTGGCCTCCATTTCATCTTCAACGGACCATTGCAGTTTCAAAAGAGAGAATTCATTTTCCAGAGCGGAGACCTGCTGGCGCAGGGAGTCGCGCACGGTTTTGCTCAGGTTGGCTTCCTGCAATTGAGATTGCAGAAAGGTGATGGTGGCTGTCAGGCCTCTTTCCTGGGGGTCCGTAGCCCTGACTGGTTGTTTATGACCATGGGCCAGGGCAGCATGCAGGCGGTTGGCCAGAATTTGTGCCCGCGAGCGTTCCGTTGTGACGAAGGCACTGGCGGGGTCATGCAGATGGTCTGTGTAGAGCTCAACCAGACGTTCGTAGGGCTGCAGGGCCGGGATGAGCATGTGTCGCCGCAACTCATCGGATCCAGCTTGTCGTCGCAGAGATTCCACCAGGGTGACGGATCGCTGGAGAAACTTTTCCGCCTGTTGCAGTTGGTTCAACTGAGTATGGTAAAGGCCAAGGTCCGACAGGGCTTTCCATTCCAAATCCGGCAAGCCACCGGTTTCAGCAAGTTTCAGCGCCTGTTCGGCCCACGGCAAGGCCTCTGCTGGTGAGGCGGAAGCGCGCCCCAGAAGCCGGCAAGTCTCTGAACGCACATGGAAATATTCCTGGTTTTCCATCAGGTCAAGGGCTGATTGCAGACAACCTTGTGCGTCTTTTTGGCGATTCTGGGTCAGGTAATGTTCCGCCAAACCATTGAGGGCCCAAATCTCCACCACCAGTTCATCCCACTGACGACAAATATCAATGACCCGCAGGAAATTAAGCTCAGCCAGGTCCGATTGGCCGGTGGCGGAATAAATTAAGGCCATGGTTTGCGAGGCTTTGCGCAGCAGCTCATCGGCGTTTATTTCTTCAGCCACGGCAATCACCGTTTTACAATGCTCCAGAGATTCCTGATAATCACCCAGCTGATAGTATACTTCTGCACTGCTGGCCAGGGCATATCCGGCGCCTTCCTTGTCACCCAGTTCAGTGTACTGCTTCCATGCCTGATGATGGGTGATCAGGGCTTGCCGGTAGTCACCGCGCAGACCCTGAATCAGCCCCAGAGAATTCAGACACCAGGCGGCGCTCATGCGATCACCCATGTCTATGTTGACTGCATGGGCCCGTTGGTATAATTCGTCTGCCCGGTCCAGATAACCCAGTTTGTGGTTGGTGATGGCCAGGCCGGCGAGGACCCAGTTGAGGATAAATTTTCCTCCGCTTCGGTCCAGAATATCCAGACAGATTTCAAAATGCATTTGCGCTTCGGTGTATTGCCCCATCATGGCCAGGTTGTAGGCCAGGCGTTGCCGGGAGCCCAGCTCCACAAAGATATTATCGGCCTGCTCACTGAGGGTCATGGCGGCCCTGAATCTGCGCACGGCTTCCCGGCGATCGCCGGACATTTCCGCCACTGCGCCCAGACCAGATTGCACGGGTCCCAGGAACTTGTGAAAACCCCAATCATCGGCCAATTCTTTGGCCTGCAAAAGATGGTCTCGGGCCAGGTCCAAATGGTGCTGGTGGGTTTCCTGATACCCCAGATTGGTCAACACCAGACAAAGTCTGGAAGCATCGCCCAACTCGACAGCGGTGGCGTGGGCTTGCTGGTAATAAGCCAAAGCCTCGCTCTGGCGCCGTTGTTTCGACATGAGACTGCCCAGGGCATTCAATATATCCATTTGCAATTCCCGATAACCCTGGGATTGGGCCGTCTGCAGGGTGGACTGGTACAGGGGCTCGGCTAAATCCAGTTCATCCAGAAAAAAATGGGCATTGGCGATGATGAGTTGGATGTCCACATCCAGCCGGGGATGGTGCTCAACCAGCCGGCTGCATTGAAGTATTTCTTCCTGGGCCTGCCGTACAAGGGAAGAGTCTTTGCTGTCGAACCAGCTGCGACAGGCCATTTGGGTGGCCGTCATGGCAGAAAGGAAATCTTTCTCCGCCTGGCAGGTGTGCGCCAGTTCCAAAAAACTGTCGGCCGCTGCAATGAATTCATTTTGCTGGCGCAGGGCTTTCGCGATCAGAAAACGCCTGCCAACGCTGCCGGTTGCAAGGTGATGCTGCAGCCGTTGTTCAATAATAAACTGCACCGAATCGGCATGGCTTCGGCGGCTTTCAACACGAAAACAGCCATCCAGCAAATCAAGACGATGGGGTTGCTGCATCAGCAGTGGGTAGAAATAATCTGCGGCGGTATCAGTACGGTCTTCATCAATCAGGGCCAGACCCTGGTTCCATTGCTCCAGGGCAGGATCGGCGGCAGCTGGAGGGGCAAGGGCCAAAAAGAGCACCAAAGGCGCCCAAAATATCCAGTAATACCAAGTTTCTCCCAAGAACATGTGCTCCCCCAGGCGTGTCGTTTTGTTCAAAGATGATATTAGAGAATTTTTTCGAAAATTGATATGGAAATCTCAAAAAAAGACCTTAGGAAAATGGGGTGTCAAAAAAATTGTGTTGTTGGCGTTTTTGCGGAGTCCTAAGTCATGAAATCATACTTACGCCCAATTCCAATGCAAACGAGGAGCGGTCATGAAAGCAATATTAGCCAGTCTTTTTGTCATCTCAATTTTGCTTTTCAACACCAGTGTTTGGTCTACTCCTGGAGAATTTTCGTCTGAGCAGATCAGGCGCCAGCAGGCAGATTCATCAGAAATTATCCACGCTCCCAAAACTTCTTTCAGTGATGCCCAATACGCATTGCTTGAAGAGTTGCGCCAGGCCAAGGAGGCCGGTGATGGGGATGCCATCATGCAATTGGAAACCCAGCTGGCCCTGCTGCGCGGCAAGCCGCTGGAATTTATCGATGGCAATGATGAGGACCTCCGTTCCGAAGTGATTTATGCAGGAGATCTTCCGGCTGCCGAGGCTGAGAAATGGCTTCCTCACGAGTTCCAGTTGGCCGGTAGTGTGGACAATGAATACCAGCCGGAAATCGCAGCAGACTCGAATGGTGTTCTTTATGCCGCCTATGTGCAGGACGACCCTGGATATGGTCCCGTGACAACTATCAGTATTTCCCAGGATGGGGGAGAGCACTGGAGCTGGATTTACAAACTGCTCTACACCAGTGACGATACTCCATCAATGGTCATTGGTGAAGGTACTGAAGATTATCTTTTCATTTCTGTTCAATCTGCTGCCCGGGACGGGGTGAGAATATTCCGCATGGAATTGGCAGATCATGACGAGTTCACTTACACCACCGTGTACACTTATTATGAAGACTGTGTGACCAATCCGTGTCTGGCCACCGACAGTGATGAATTCAACGGCTATTATGTCTACCTGATCTTCAACGGCCTGGCGCCCGACAATTGGGTTATCCTCAAAACCCAGACGGTGGATTACGGCGAATCGTGGTTGGAAAGTGAAATCGTCGCTGGCTATTGTGGTACTCCCGGCTCTTTCTATGACGGGCATCAGGCACACCCCGACGTGGCCTGTGGCAGCGGGTTGGTCTATTTGGCTTTTGACAACTATCCCTATCCCTGCATGACATACGAGCGGGATATTTACATGCTCATCAGTGATAACTGGGGCAGCACCTGGGGCGATGCCATCCAGCTTACTACATCCGATGACGACGAGCATGGCCCCGCCGTTGCTGCCGTTAAATACAATAATGACGATCCCACGGCTGTGGTGGCCTGGTCCCGTTATTACAATGAATTGGACGATGACGTATGGAAAATTGTCACCGTGGACGGTGGCGAAACCTGGTCAATCAACAGCTGTATTGCCTGCTCCACTGAAGAGGAACGCTCGGTCAACCTGGATTCAAGTCCGAATCAGGGCATGCTCTACGCAGCTTTTTGGAATGAACTCAATATCAATTACAGCCAGGCTGAATATCTCACTCCTTATAGTTGGATTCGGACCGATTCGTTGAGCACCCTCAATACGGTCTCCGATAATGGTGTCAGGCCGGGTCTCCTGGTCGATCCCACCAAACCGGTTGGGCAACAAGTGGGCATTGCCTGGACCGATTTCCGGAATGAATCGGTCGCCGGTTTGGATATTTTTTACGACGCTGCAGGACTGCCGGAACAACCAGATGATTATTTCCTCTATGGGTACTTCAATCCCGGTGTCGGGGCCGTGTGTGGTATTGATGGATTCGTTGATCATGAGGGCCAGATTGAAGGGCTCCCCGGTGCCGAATACATCATCTTCACCGGAGGTGGCCCCTACAGTGGCGAGATCTATGGCTTCATCTACCGCGTGGAAACTGCCGGCGATCCGCAAACCCATCCGGACAATCCCACCAACACCGGTCCCATCGCCCCCAGAACCTTCACTTTTGTCAGCACCCATTACATGGGCAACTACGGGTCAGCTCATGACAACGCTTTCTACGTGGACGAGACGGGCATTTATTACGGCGGCTCGGACAATGGGTACGAGGATGATCCCGGTTGGACAACCTTCATGGGCGGCGCCATCTGGCGGTGGGATTTCCAGTGGAATTTGCTGGAGTGCGTGGTCACACCGGCAGCTGCCGGGGCCCAAACCCTGTCTCGCAACGACGCCACCGGAGACTGGTGGTATGGCACTGGAAATCGCCGCATTTACAAATGGGATGGTGCTGCGTGGCAGTACATTTTCACCGCTCCTCATTTGGGCGGCGGCCATCACGACGGGTTGGTGGTCATCGAGAATTCCCTGTACATCTCGGACATGACTTCAGATGCCATCCAGCAGTATCGGTTGGATGATGAAGGCAACATGATGGACGACCCGGGCACTCCCTTCAAAACTTTCTTCTACACAGCCGCCCCCAGTGTGGAAGGCATGGGCTTTGGGCCCAACCAGCACATCTGGATCACCAGTGGAGGCACAAGTCTGTACGAAGTTGGCGGTGGCTCACTGCAGGTGGCGCTCAACGGGATTCCCAACCAGTGCATTACTCCGGGCGAAGATTTCGTGACCTTTGATTTGGATGACTATGTGGTGGGAGACGCTCCCTTCAGTTGGTCATTCTCCGGCAATACGGATCTTGCTGTGACTATCGGCGGCGGCAATGTGGTGACCATCGGCTATCCCTACAGTTGGACGGGCCAGGAAACGATCATTTTCACGGTGATGGACGGCCTCGGGCACACGGCCAGCGATGCGGCGGCGTTCACCGTCAGCGATCATCCCGTTGTGGGCGACATCCCCAACCAGACGGCCCCGTTCGTACCCTTTGATCTGGACAACTACCTGCTCGAAGGTGATGCGGATTTGATCACCTGGACAGCCTCGGGCATGGACTGCCTGGATGTGGATATTGACCCCGTCACCCATGTGGTCACGGTGGAATTTCCCGAAGGTTGCAGTGGTCCCGAGAGCATCATTTTCCGGGCTTTTATTGAGCCTTGCGACGGCACCATGAGTGACGAAGATGTGGCTGTTTTCGATATGGGTTTGAGCGAGGTGGCGGGTCAGATGAAAACGGCTTTTGCCCTGGGGCAACCGGCACCCAACCCGTGCTTCTCCACAACCCAGGTCAGGTATTCGGTGCCTGCCGGCAGCAACGCAGAGGATGTTTCTTTGGCGGTGTATGATTTGGCCGGACGCAGAATTCGCAATTTGCTGGCCTCTGAAACGGGAGTCGTCCAATGGAATGGCCGCAATGATCGAGGCCAACCGGTTCCCAGTGGAGTGTATTTCATCCAAATTCGTCTGAACCAGAAACACATGAGCCAGAGGGTTTTGTTGATCAGGTAGGTGGGGAGGAGGGTAGCCCTGGATGACTTAATTGTTGTCCAGGGCTGCCGCAGCGGCGGATTTCATTCAGCCAGTCCCCAAGAGTGCCGAATCCATAAGGAGTAAATTATCGTCCTTGAAAGGTTTAAAGACAGATGAATCAAACAGGCTGTTATCATCGGTTACCCTGGATTGTCCTCATTATAATGGTGATGTGCGGCTCTGCAGTCATGGCCGAAGAACACCCCTATCCCAATCCCACCAACAAGCTGATCACTCCCCGCAAAGATCAATCTGCAGAACTCCAATATGAAGACCAGCTGAAGTGCTACGACTGGACCTGTGAGCTTCTCGACTGGGACCCCTATCAAGCCTACGACGCGTTGGTGGAGCAAGGCTACACAGTGGCTTTGGACCGCAATACAATAGAGCAGGGTTTGATTTGTCTGGCCACCCAGGGCGCGGTGGCCGGTTCGGTGGCCGGCGAAGTGGTGGGGCGTCCGGGAAATGGAGCTGCCATTGGGGCTGCTTTGGCTGTGACCGCCGGATTGATCCAATCGGGCTATCTGCTGATGCCGGATGATCCCCAGGCCCAGCGGGTGGTCACCAGGTTTGAACGGGAGCTGCACAAGTGGGAAACAAAGTTTGCGGGATGCATGAGCCGGGAAGGTTACCGGGTTCATTTTGATTGAGACTCAGGCCGAAGGTGTGATTTTCATGCAGGCGGAATCACATATTTCCACACACATACAAAATGAAAGGCAGTCCCCGCCATTACAAACAGATGCCAAATGGCATGATTGTACCTGAACCCGCGCCAGGCATAGAAAACCGCGCCGCCGGTGTAGGCTATCCCGCCGGCCACAATCAAGAGCAAGGCATTTTGAGGCAGCAGGGCAGACAGAGGTTTGGCGGGAATCAACATCATCCATCCCAACCCAATATAGAATGTCAGGGAAAGCCATTTCCAGGGTCGTTTGAGCACCACTTCGTAGATGATGCCCAAAATGGCAAATCCCCAAACCGCACCCAGCGAAGACCAGCCCCAGCCGCCACGCAGCACCACCAGGGAAAAGGGGGTGAAAGATCCGGCAATCAAGAGGTAGATGGCGCCGTGGTCCATGAGCTCAAAGAAGCGTTTGGCTCGTTTGGGGGTCAGGGCGTGGTAGAGGGTGGAGGCGCTGTAGAGGATCACCATGGAGGACCCGAAAATGGAGACGGCCACAACAAGTCTGGCATCTCCTCGTTGGGCAGCCAGGACAATCATAATCACCAGGGCGGCGATGCTGAGCAGGGCGCCTATGCCGTGGGTGATGGCGTGGGCAATTTCTTCACCCTTTGAAAATCCTTTTTCTGCGAATGATCCGCGCATTCCGTATTCCTTTGGGCTAGT
>JAOZJV010000622.1 GCA_029935695.1 Candidatus Krumholzibacteriia bacterium
CAAACTCCACAACCATGGCCCTCAGCTCATCCAGCAGAGGCAAACCTTTGGCTTTGATTTTATCGATCACCTTGACCATGGTCGGCTGAAGATCGGAGCCCATGTCCTGGGCGACCTGCTGCAACCCATCATCTAAAAACCGTTCCAGGGCTTCTTCCATAAGTGGAAGAAATTCCAGCATGGTGACTTCATTTTCCAAGGGCAAATCCGGAAAGAGAAAAGCTCGCAGGTCTTCCTTCAAGCCCGGCAACAATGAGGCGCGATTCCAGGCGGGAAGCACCATGCCATCGGCAGATTCGGGCATTTTGGACAGCAGCCAGCGATTCAGGCGCATGCCCTGTTTGTGAGCGTCCTGCAACTCGCGACGAACACTTGCCGGGTCTTTGGCCAGCAGCCGGGCGGCGGCACTGAAATCTGTTTTTCGGCTGATTTCCTCTTCAAGCTGATCCAGGGCTTCGTCCACCAGATCGGTGTTATCATCCAGCACTGTGAAGTGGGGATCAAGCCCCGCTTCGGCGGCAAACCGTCCCAGAATGAGCTGGCAGAAACTGTGGATGGTGCCCACGTTCAGCCCCGAAAGATCTTCCAGAATGAGTTCGTACAAACCGGCCGCATGAGCCCGTTCGGAGTCTTTGATGGTACGCGGACCAAAAAGATCGGCAAGAAGACTATCCAGTTTTTCCGGCTTCGCCAGAGCAAGTTCCCTGGCAGCCTCCAGCAGACGTTCCTGAATTTCCATGGCCGCTTTTTTGGTGAACGTGACAGCCAGAATGGATCGGGGATGAGCCCGGGCCCGTGTCTCTTCGATACACAATCGAAGAAAGCGGTCCACCAGGACCTTGGTTTTTCCTGCTCCCGCCGAAGCCCTGAGCGCCACCGAAACCATGGGGTCGGCCGCCTGATGCTGAATGATTGTGGCCTGTTGTGCTGCTTTGTTACTCATCACCAGGCCCCTTCCTTACGGTTGACCATTTTGTCTACCTTCAGCTTGGTAGCTTCAGGCAGCTTACGGTCTTCCAAACGGCAAACTCCCCGGAAATCGCAATACCGGCAAGGCAACTCCTTTTCGCCCTCTCCCTGCATCTCGGTCGGAATGAGTCCAAACTCCTGGTCCGGATCGGCCGCCGAGATTGCCAACTGGGCCAACGCCAGGGCACCTTCAATTAACAGGTTGCGGCCGCTGGCATCGGCCTCGGGCAAATGTGACTTATTGGAGAGCCCGGCGCTGGCCTCCCTTATTTCGTAATAAAAGCCCTCACCGGTGATCCAGGGATCGGCCCCGGCATCCTTCACCACTCCCATCTCCAAAGCCACGGCGTAAAGCAGAATCTGCAATTCCTTCAGCTCGCTGACGTCCTTGGGTGTGGGCAGTTTGCCGGTTTTGTAATCGATGATGGCCGCCAGCCGCCGGCTCGGGTCCAGATCAGTGATTTTTTCATCCACCCGGTCGATGGCGCCGCGCAGAACGATGGGATCTTTGGTTGCCGGTGCCTCGGGAATATCCAGATCCAGATTGCCTGCCTTGCTCTGTTTGTCCAACCAGACCAGTAAATCCTTCAAGGTCAGTTCGAAATGTTTTTCCAACAGCACCGGGCGCCAATCCTTGAACCGGGGAACTTCATAATCCACCAATAAAGGCACGCATTTAAGAAAATTTTCCATCCAAAGACGGCGGCCAGCCGTGCCGTCACCCTTTTCCAAAAACTCAGCATGCGCGCAAGCCCTCAACACAGCCCGGGCCTGCTGATGGTGGCCACCCAGCAGCGCGACATAACCCTCGCCGCCCGGCTCCAAAAATGAATGCAGCGTTTGATGCACCAGACTTCCGTATTCACGGCGGCCAAACTCTTCCCGAACTTCTTCTTCCTTTTCCAGGACAAAACCCCGGGCCAGCAAATGCCGATACGGGCACTCGCGCCAATTGCGCAGGGCCGACCAACTCAGCTTGCCGAGGGGACGAATTTTCTCGGTGGCTCTGGGTTTGGGACTCTCTTTTGCAAAAGCTTCCTGGGCTTCGGAATAGTCGTAGGAGGTGTCCAGGGTCTTGCGCCACAAAGGAACGGCGCCGGCTTTGTTGGGTTCCTTCTGTCCTGGCAAAGCCAAAGCCAGCCGCGCCACAAAGGGCGAAGGCAAAACCAGACGACCATCATGCTCGGTGGGCCAGGTCACCAGTACTTTGGGCGCGTTATAAAGCAGACGCAAAAAGAGAGCCGCGTCGCGGGATGCGCTGTGGCGCCAATCCGGCAAACCCAAATGGCGACGCAGACGGGAGTTCAGGAAAAGCGGCTGCCGACTGCGGGCCGGAAACTTGCCTTCGGCCATTCCGGCCAAAATCAGATTGTCGAATTTTTCCAGACGCGCCTCCACCGTACCGGTGACCAGAACCGGCTTGGCCTTACCCCGGTGCGGAGCCACGCTTTCAGCCGAAAGCAGACGAGTCAGATCCGATGACAAATCGCCCAAAGTGACCGAAGGCAACAAATGGGAGTTGTCTGCCAGGCGCCCCAGCAAACGGGCTGCCGCGGTGATATCACTCTTTTCTTTGTTTTCCTCAAGAGGTTCTGCGGGACAAA
>JAOZJV010000623.1 GCA_029935695.1 Candidatus Krumholzibacteriia bacterium
GTTCCAATATGCCTCATCCTATTTGGCGTCTCCGCAATCGCAGGCAATATCGTTATCACTGCCCCTGCAAGAAGAAGCATTCAGCGGATCTGTTTCTCAGTCATGGTTTGCCAATTTGCTGCCCGAGGGAGAAATACGCGGAAATGTTGCCCAAAAGCTGGGCATTTCGCAGCGCAATGAATTTGCCATGCTCAAGGCCATTGGTGGCGATTGCGCCGGCGCCTTGCGACTTCTTCCTGAGTCTGTGTCCAATGTTTCCGAAGGCAAGTTGATTCCGCTGCCCTGGGATGAATTGGAATCTAAAATTGCCTCATCGTCCCGGCCTTCTTTGCTGGCTTTGGTGCTGCAGGATGGAGAAATAAGATTGTCGTTGGCTGGGGCCCAGGACAAGCTTCCGGTTCATATTGCAAATGGCCGGCTGGCTCTTCCAAGTGGTAATGCCGCAAGCACGCATCTGTTGAAAATTTCCAATGGCAACTTTCCTGGCCTTGTTCAGAATGAACTTTTTTGTCTGACCCTGGCTCATAAGGTGGGGCTTTCTGTGCCTCATGCGGAAATGGCCAACACCGAAACGCCCATTCTGCTGGTGGAGCGGTACGACAGGTTTACCGATGCGGAGAATGTTGTGCACCGGTTGCACCAGGAAGATTTTTGTCAGGCTTTGGGATCACCACCGGAATTGAAATATGAGAATGAAGGCGGACCATCGCTGGAGATGATTTTTGGAGCACTTGAACGGGGCAGTCAAGCTCCCTTACCTGATAAACGGGAACTGCTCAAATGGGTGTTTTTCAATTTCATTATTGGGAATGCTGATGCTCATGTCAAAAATGTTTCTTTTTTGTATGGAAAAAAGAGTGATGAAACCGGGCCTCGCCTGGCTCCATTTTACGATCTTGTTTGTACTGAGGTGTACGATCAATTAGCGAAAAAGCAGGCTCAGAAAATTGGAGGAGAAAATCGTCCCCGGGATGTAGCCCTTCGTCATTGGGAACGGTTTGCTGCCTTGATTGAGGTGAATCCAAAATATCTGCGAACTGCGGGGCTGAAGATGTGTGATGATGTGGAAAAAATGGCGGGCGAAGGTAACGGACTTGAGGTTTTGGAGCAGATACGTGAGGTCATTGCGAAGCGGGTTCGCTGGGTTCGGATGCAGCTGAGGTGAGACAAAGATTATAAAGATGCCCAGCAGGGCGTGTTTTCGTGTAAAAATGAAAGATGCAGACCATGAAGCCATCCCTTGAAATCATCACTCAAGCCAAACAGTGCCGGAATTACCAAAGTGATCTGCTGGAACTGGGTGCGGCCCTGCCCGTCAGTGACGATGACCTTGATGCTCTCCTTGAAACGGTGGCCTCTGGTCACGAACCGTTGGCACTGGGCAACCTTATGCTCGCCACTTTGTTGGCTGACCGGCCCCTGGATGCTCGCCACCTGATTATCGGGGCAGGCCAATTCGATGATATTGGGCTGATGATTACCATAGCCGGCCATTGCCATGGCCAATTGGCTGAGGCCATGATGACAGCTTTGCGCAGCGGCCACATGAGCTGGGAACGCGAAACTCTGGCTTTAATTATTGCAGCCTGGCATTGCCGTGAAAAAAAATGTTCTTTACCCGATGGACTGGTCACCGAAGCCAGGCTGCTGGCCAGGCGAGTGACAAATCGTGAAGCCCGGACCCTGCTCCTTGCCGCGGCACACCTAATGGACGACGATGGCCTCTGGGAAATCCTGGATCCGAATTCGTCACCAGTAACCCGGCGCCTGGCTGAGCTTTCAGCAGAAGATATCATCCATCATTTACAACGGCCGATCATGGACACCATCCCGGAACTTCCTCCTCCTGTGGTTCTTCAGGGCGGCACTATCAAACGCGCCGCGGCCCGGATCGGACGCAACGAACCCTGTCATTGCGGAAGTGGGAAAAAATATAAACGCTGTTGCCAGGAAGCGGACAAGGCCCGTTTGCGCGACTCGTCTGAAATTGCCGGTGTCACGCGCAAGGAACAACGCGATGCGCCGGAAGTGTATTTGACCCCTCACCGCTTGTGGGATATGCGGGCTCATGATGTGGTCGCTCTGGACCCTTTGCGAATCCCTTCAAACATGTATGGCAGCTACATCAATTGCCTGAATCGGTTCAACGAATTTGAAGCCGTGGTGAAATTTCTTGAAGCTGTGGGAGTGCCAGAGGATTACGAAGAAAATATTGTCGAATCTGTTGAAGAGGCAATGAATGCCAAGAAACCGGAAATCGCCCGCCAAATTGCATCCTATGTACCTGATTTTGAAGACACCGACACCTGTTTTCCTTTAAGCTTCATATTTGCCCGTGATCGGCTCGAACTGGGCCCGGCTCTTGAGCTGATTGAATCGGCAGCGCTTGAAAGTATAGATAAAAATTCCCCCACGGATTTCATCTGTGAGTTGATCAATGTTGGCTGCCCGGCCCTGGGCATCCTGGCTGGTCGAGGCGCCATCGCTTATGCGGATTTATGGGAAGCGGAAACAGTGTTAGACCAGATTCTGGAATCTCGGGACCGGCTTGAGTTACCACCTGCTGATTTT
>JAOZJV010000098.1 GCA_029935695.1 Candidatus Krumholzibacteriia bacterium
GAATCGGCGACTCGCCGCGACGCACGGCGGTCATCAGACCCGTGCCATCGGTGGCACTGAAGTAGTACATGATCTCGGTGTTGGCGGGGTGCCCGGGAATATCTCCGGTGTAGGCACCTCTGACCAGGGACATGGGAACGTCATTCCAGGATGCTCCGGAAACTTTCCAATGCAGGGTCAATTCGCTCACCGTGCTGAAATCGTTGGCCTGCAGACCCATGGCGTAGGGACCGGTCACATCGGAGGTGGCCAGCTCGCCGGTGGGCTCGCTCAGAGCCGGCCCGGCGATATCCATCAGGGCAAAGCTCTGGGTGGTTTGCACGTCTTCAACAATCATCACGTTGTTGACCTGGACGGTCTCGAATCCAGGCATGGTCACAACAACAGTGTATTCGCCTGCAGGCAAACTGGTGGTGTACTCGCCATTGGCATTGGTGTTCAAGCCGGATCCCCAGCCTTGCACTGCCACATGGGCGCCGGCCAAAGGCAAATTGCCGAAGGAGGCATTGGTAACCTGGCCTGTCAGCGATCCGAAACCGGTCATGCAGGCTTCGACGGCGGCGTAGGCATCAATGATACCCCAGCCATAATTATTGTCTTCGCCGGCGGTGCCCAGATCCACAGCCGTGTCCATCAGAATCTGCTTGATGATATCCACTTCAAGATCAGGATTGGCCTGGCGCATCAAAGCCACCACACCGGAGACGTGGGGGCCGGCCATGGACGTTCCGCTCATGTACTGGTAGCCGCCGCCGGGCTCAGCGCTGTAAATGTCGCTGCCAGGGGCGCTGACTTCAGGTTTGATGGCCACCGCAGGATCAACATAGCCACATGTTGTGGGGCCACGACTGGAGAAACTGCTGATGGAGTACGGAGCATAGTATTGGGTGGAGCCCACGGAAAAACCATTGTAAATGGTGGAGGCGCGATCAGCGGGAGAGCGCAGAGTGCCAGCACTGGGACCCTCGTTACCGGCCGAGAAGACCACCACAACACCGGCGGCTTCGCAGTTGTCGATGGCATCCCACCAGCGCTCATCACAATCAAAATAACCGGTGAAGTTTTCGTTCACGCCCCAGGAGTTCTGCACAACATCGGGCACATCTTCAATGGTTTCGGGGTTGCCATCAGGATCGGCAAACCACTGGAAACAATTGATGATGTCGTTATCGAAGCCGGGGTTGGCTCCCTGGTCAATGGCGTTGGCTGCGATCCACAGGGCGCCGGGGGCGATACCAATGGTGTCGTCGGGAGCGATGCCGGCCATGGTGCCGGTGGTGTGGGTGCCGTGACCGTGGCCATCGCTGGGGAATGCGGCGCCGCTTCCTATCACATCCATCCAGCATTCACTGGCATCGGCAAAATTACCGCGCCAGCGATCGGCCAGCGCAGGATGGTTTCCATCAACACCCGTATCGAGGGAGCCAATGATGGAACCGGTGCCGTTAATGCCCAGAACGTTCCAGGTTTCGGGGGCCCGAACGGCGTCAATACCAGGGGCCATGCCAATGCCACGAGTGTCCATTTCAGAACCAGCGGGGGCAGGACGAATGTCCACGGGATCAATCAGTTCGGCTTGGAAATTCGGTTCCACATAGTCCACGTCGGTGCGCAGGGCGATGCGGTGGATTTCATCAGGAAGAGCGTAGACAACCATCACGTTGGTGATCCAGTACTGGGTGTAACCCAGGACGGACCCGCTGGCCACAGCAGAATCAAGTTCAAGAGCCAGGTCATCCTGGACCCGGGCTGCGTCCTTCAGAGAGAAAACGATTTCAGCATGACGCTGCTGCCGGGTTGCTTTCTGGTGTGAGAGCTGGGCCGAAAGGTCCTGGATGTCGAGGCGGTCCGTGAAGTGGACAAGAACGCTCACCGGTTTATCCGCTGGAGCATCATCGAGCATAGCCATCAATCCGGGAGAGAGCTGCCCGGCGCTGACCAGAGTGGCCGGCAAAAATTGAACTAGCAACAGGAGCAGAATAAAAGGCAGACCTTTGAACAAACGCACGGGAGTCTCCTTGCAGATGAATCCAGAATATTCAGGGGCGACTGGAAACAGGTTCAAATGACCTGCTGCCAAATTTTAGAAAATCCATAATAAACGATATGCCAAGGGTTTGCTTCACGGATTCGTGACATTCGCCAAAAAGATAACATTAATTTGTCATAAAAGATCAAATTGTCAATGCAGGATTAACGGAGGGCTGACCCTGAAGTCAGCCCTCCCCATCACTTGAATATATGCTGAGCCTCTACCGATATTGACTCTTCAAAGCATCCCAGGGCATTGTATCGGTGGGCACGGATTGTTCGACAATGACGGTCAGATCAATATTGGTGGTGCAAGGCGGATCGTAGTCATCGCTTGCCGCAAAGTGAATGACGTGGGTCCCGATCTGGCTTCCATCCGGAGTGAAAGACATCTCAACCGTGTGTCCTCGGTCAGCGTGAAGGTGTTGTTGTTGGGGAAGTTCAGGGCCACGGGGCACTGGTTCGTTTCGCCGCCCACTGAGTAGCAGATGTTGCTGCCATCCAGCCAATCGACTCCGCTGATTCCCTCGGGTCCGGCATAGTCGCTGCCGGCATGATCGAAGCGGCCAATATTGAAAAAGTCGATGCCATCGCCTTTGTTCACACCGGCGGTGGCAGGAAATCCGCCAAATCCACCGGAACCGCCTGAAGCGTCACCTGTGGTCCAGTTCATATCCCCATAGCAGAAACAGACGTTGTTCCCAGCTCCCGGAGGTGCGTCTGCAGAGCCGTCGCTGATGATCAGTTGGAAGGTATTCTGCAGGTCAGTGTGTGACGAGAAGTACCCCACATGGTCCCAGGTGACGGCAAACCAACCGGGGCCCGATGTCATCCAGACTACACCGGCTTCGTCCAGCAACGAACGCGTGTCCACATCACCCCAGAAGGGCGCGACCATGGGAAAGTCGGCAATGGGAAAACCCTCGGGCGAGTAGGTGGAGTAAGGTGCGCCAAAACTGATGTTGCCGTTGTTGTTGATGTAGCATTCGGTCTGGGGCGAACCAAAGAGGTCAAAGGCAAACCCCAGGTTTATCAATCCCGAAGAGCCATCATCGTTTTCAAAACAATCGGCCAGGTAACCGGAGAATTCCACCACGTCCCAGGAAGAATCAAGGGGTATGCAGAGGTCTGAATCTCCCTGCTGGTTGCAAGGCCAGTCTGAGCGTGCTGTTTCAACGTGAGTATCAAAGATTTTTCCGGCGAGTGCGGGCATGGCGAGCCCGATGGTCACGATCAGGGTAATAAAAATCGGCTCCTGTCCAGGACAGGATGCGAAGGGTGGAACAGTACAGCATAGAAAAAAGAGTATATTTGTCAAGTTAAGCGGCCATGCACATTCCGAATGGACAACGGACGGTGGGTTGGGTAATTTTTGAACCAATGAATTAACTTGCTCTCTGCCAAACGGATTTGCTCGTCGGAGCTATGAACCCCAGGAAAACCACCGTGCCGAATTTTTCGTGCCAATTCTCATCTTCTCCCTTTCGCCAAGTGGTCATCCTTTGTTGCTTTCTCGTTCTGCCATGGCCTGCTGTTGCAGTCCAACAACTTCCTTCTGATTGGCCTGCGGCGCCGGCCAATGTCGACACCAATGGCTTCGCCCTCATCCTTGGCGGTGGCGGCGCTCGGGGCATTGCCCACATCGGCGTTCTCGAGGTGCTGGAAGAACTGGGAATGCGGCCTTCGCTCATCGTGGGCACCAGCATGGGGTCGGTGGTGGGTGGGTTGTATGCTTCGGGCATGAGTGCGGCGGAGCTGAAAGAACTGGCCCTGGGCGAGGCTTTGTTGGATTTGGTGGTGGAGGTGGAGACACCGCCCGCTGAGCTTCAGGGTGGCTGGTGGGGACCGGCTCCACATCAGATCAGTCTGCAAATCAATCACTGGCCACCGCTGCCGGATACGGGGGTGAGCCGGGGGCAGGGTTTCGAATCGTTGATGGGCGAAAGCACCGGTGATGCCCTCTTTCTGGCCGGCAATAATTTCGACAATCTGCCCATTGCCTTTCGCTGCGTCAGCACCGATCTGCTCAAAAGTACCCTGGTGATTCACGACCGGGGCCCCCTTCCCCGAGCAGTGAAAGCCAGCAGCACCATTCCCATGATTTTTTACCCGGTGCAGTGCGGTGGACGGCAGTTGGTGGATGGCGGTTTTCTGGACAACGTGCCCGTGCAGGTGGCACGGCGGTTGGGTTTCGATCGGGCCGTGCTGGTGGATGTGAGCAACGTTCATCTGCCCGACAAGAAAAACCCCGAGGACCTGTACGAAATGTGGGTCCGGATGGCCGAGTTGCAAACCTACTTTCCCAACGATTACACCGTGGGCGATGACGATGTTTTGCTGAAGATGCCCCTGGCTCCATACCGGAGCATGAGCATGTCTGCGGCAGCGGAAATTCTGGCGGTTGGCCATGATACGGCCTGGAGCCAGCGCGAACAATTGATGGCCCTGCGTGACGCTTGCGGCCCAGTGTCGCCTGATCTTCCTCATAATTCTCCCGCAGCCGGTCCGATCACCTTGAACTCCATCGAAGTTCAGGGTTTGAAACGCATGAAACCGGAGCGTGTACTCGACCGTCTGCAACTGCACAGTGGAGACACCATTGAACTGGCTTCAGCCTGGCGAAAAGCCGAATGGCTGTGCCGGGAGGGAAGTTTTCAAACCATCGGCTTCCAGTTCAATCCGGTGGCATCCGACTCCGCAAATGTAGTTGTGCATGTTGAGGAAGAAACCAATCCCCACCTTGAGCTTGGCGCCAGCCTGATCACCGATGATGGCGTGGCTGCTTTGGCCCGTCTGCGCTACGACAATCTTTTGGGCCGTGACGGGTCGAATCTGTTGAGCTACCGGTACAGTGATCGCGAGGCTCGTCTTGATGCCTTGCTGGATCAATCCATCAACGGGCCGGGCTGGTTGGCGTTACGGGCGAAGTTTTTGTGGCAAAGGGAATTGCCCGGTATTTACGACAATGGTCATGAAGTGGACCGTTACGTTTTTCAGCGCACTCAATGCAGCCTGGACCTTGCAGTGCGGTCTTTCCGGTATGGTTGGAGTCTCTATTTCGGAGGTGATTTCGGCCAAACCAACAGTTATCTGGAAAGCCGCACAATTGATGGTGCGGGTACGCAACCCCTTCGCTCAATTCATTTATCCCTGGAAAGTCACGGACGCGATCTCCCTGTTTCCCGCCAGGTCAGGGGTGCACGGCTGCGGTATATTCATTCAATAGGTGATACGGGTGATACGGGCAATGAAGATGAGTGGTGGCGCGCCGACGCGGGGGTGGTTCTGCCCGCAGGTGGCCTGGGATCCTGGAAACCTGTGTTGGCTGCCGGGGCCGTTTTCAGTTCCGAGAGCATTCCCCTTGTGCACCAGGGACGGGCCGGTGGACCCCAGGGTTGGGTAGGCTTGCGCCGTCAGGAAATCATCGCCCCGCAGATTGCCTGGTCCCGGATGGCGCTTCAGCGGTTGTTGGGTGCCGGGGTTTATCTGGAACTTGCAGCAGCGGTGGGATGGCATGGCCAGAAGGACCTTTCTCTGTCGCCGGCTCTTTGGGGCGGCGGCCTGGAATTGGGCATGGACAGTCTCGTGGGCCCCTTGAAGTTGGGGTACGCTTTGGCTGAGCATCGGCCTGGATATATCTACCTGCAGGCAGGGCACTCTTTTTAGATGGCAGATCGGCTGACCAACCTTGCATTGGGTGCACCTCCTCAGGTATATTGCGGGGGTAATTTTTACTTCTGGAAGGAAAGAACATGGCACAAATCGTTGACCGCATGATCCGGGCCGCCAAGCTCGACGCAACACTCTATGAAGAAGTTGCAAAAGATGAAAGCACCATGGGTGAAGCCCTCACCGTGGTGGTGATCGCCAGTGTCGCCTCGGGCATCGGCATGTCCCTGGCGGGCCCCGTCGGTCTGATCGGCGGTGCCATTGCTTCTCTCATCAGCTGGTTTCTCTGGGCCTGGCTGGCTTTCTTTGTGGGCACAGTGATGGTTCCCGATTCAGGCACTAACACCGATCTGACAGGTGTGTTGCGGGTGACCGGTTATGCCTCAGCCCCTGGCGTGATCACCGTTCTGGGCCTGATTCCCCTGCTGGGTGGATTGGCCGGTCTGGTGGCTTCCCTGTGGATGCTGGCTGCTTTCGTAGTGGCCATCCGGGTGGTTATGAATTTTGAAACCACCGGCAAAGCCGTGTTGGTTTGTGTCATTGGCTGGCTGGTCAAAATGGCCATCGGCGGACTTTTCGTACTCCTGGGACTGGGCGGCGCCCTGCTTCTGGCAACTTGATGGAGGATGACATGACTCTTGGAAAAACTACTTTGGTGTTGGCAATGTTAATACTGATTGCTTCATCGGCCATGGCTGATGATCCGGTGTACCGGGCCAAAAACGAGTACCCTGTGCTGGATGAAATCACCGATGCGCGGGATGCAGCTCAGGCCGTGCGCGACAGCATCCGTGATGCGGTGGATCAAAAGTATGCGGACGAAGCCGAAGCAAAATCCGACGCCCGCCTGGATCTGCGCGTGGACTGGAGTAAAGTCAAATCTCCCAAAAAACCCGAAGATTTTGAACAAGTGTGGCATCTGCCTCCCACGCCTCAGTTTTACACGGGAAGCTGCTGGGCATTCTGCTCGGTCAGCTACATGGAAAGTGAGTCTCATCGCCTCGGTGGCCCGGGTGTGAAGCTTTCTGAAATGTGGGTTGTGTATTGGGAATACGTGGAAAAAAGCCGAGCCTATTTGGCCAGCTTTGGGCACACACCTTTGGCTCAGGGCAGTCAGGATCACGGCACCATGGAAGTTTTTGCCAAATACGGCGCCATGAGCCGGGAAGCGTATCCAGGAGTGCTGGCCGAAGATGGTCGCTACGACCATACGCCGATGATGAAAGAGTTGAAGGGCTTCCTTGATTGGGTTCTGGAAAGCGGAACCTGGGATGAAGATCAGAACCTGGCATATGTGCGCTCCATTTTGAACAAGCACATGGGCACCCCACCGGCGGATGTGGTTTTTGATGGTCGCACTTACAGTCCTCAGAGCTTCCTCAAGGATGTGCTCAACCTGGACATGGAAGATTATGTGGGATGCGTCTCGCGCATGGATACTCCTTTCTACACACAGGTGCTTCTGGATGTGACGGATAACTGGCGCCGCAAGGATGATTATCTGAATCTGCCTCTGCATGATTTTTATGATGTAATCAAGAAGTCTGTTAAAGATGGTTTCACCGTGAGCATTGGTGGGGACAACAGCGAAGCCGGTATGGATGGGAAATTTGATACGGCGATTATTCCGGAGTGGGATATTCCTGCGAAGTATATCAACCAGGCCAGTCGGGAGTTCCGCATTGGGAACAAAACTACTGGGGATGATCATGGGTTGCATGTGGTTGGGTATACTAAGGTGGGGGGGAAGGATTGGTTTTTGATTAAGGATTCCAATCGCAGTTCCCGGCTTGGTGAATTTAAGGGATATTACTTTTGGTCAGGAGACTACATCAAGTTGAAGATGCTCAGTTTCACTGTGCATAAGGATCGCCTGGAAGGATTGCTGAACTAAGCCGGCTCATTCTTCCCAAAGAACCCGGTAACAAATCACCTCTAAATCGGTGTCATCAAAACGAGGGTTGGTTTCGTCATCAAAATCGAAACCACCCTCGTTGATGTTTCGGACCATGATCACCTGCCGTCCCTGAAACACATACCAGCGATCGAACAGCGGGTCCCCGGTGCCGACGATATCCACCTGGTTGCGGAACTCTCCATCAGTGTTAAAAAGATCATACCGGACCATGACACCGTCGGGCAGATTATCAAAACTGGCGGCCGACTCAATCCAGATTTCACAACCCCAGGAGTTGTCAGTGATCCACAGTTGGTTCACCCATGGATCGTTCTCACCAACAATGATCGGCGGGTTGCTTTGACTGTAATTTTCCGTGAGTGATTTCTTGATTTTGTTGATAGAGGCTTGGGACCGCATGGGGCGCTGGCCATCCCGGGTGAAACTCTTGATGATGACGCCTTCGGGGGTGGCGCAATGCACCAGATACTGGTCGCGCTGGTCGGCAAACCAAAGGTTGCCCGCCGGGTCCACATCCCAGCGGTTCCAGAGTTGCTGATAGCTTTCGCCTTCATTGACGACGCCGTCCCGGGTGCCTTTGAGATAGGCATCGTCCGGCAGGGTGCGGTAGGTGTGGGAGATGTTTCCATCGGGCATGACACCCACCAACCGCGTTGTGGACTGGGGTCCGCCCTCGGCAAAAACAATATTGTCTACAGACATGACCAAATGTCCAAACTGGCGGGTGCCGCTCATGCATCCCACCAAGCCTTCGTCGCCGGTGTCTGGATTGACAACTGTTTTGCCATCCGGATCACCATTTTCTTTCAGCCAGACAACAGACGCGGGTATGGCTTCCAGCAGTCCGATCCCGCCGTCTTTCTTCAGGAAAATTTTCCGGGCCAGGGTGGTCTCGCCGGGGCCTTCACCCTGGTGGCCCATCACCTTGACGGGCTTTCCTTTGGGGTCAAGCACCGTTACTTCCTGGGTCTGGTAATCCAGAATGTAGGTGTTGCCATGGGGATCCATTTTGACATCGATGATGCGCCCGAAAAACAGGTCGTCATCGGCGCTGACTTTCCACTGCTGCTTGAGATGCCAATGGCGGATGGATTGGGTTGGCCTGGATCCATTGTGGATCGTGGTGATTTCAGATGCCTGCGTGGTTGAGGCGGTGAAAAAGAGAAAGAAGCATGAGATAAGAAGGCGCATGGCAGATCATTCCCCCCCAGGAATACTGTCAAAAATTGATTGGAATGAAATTCAACCCTCCAGGATTGCAACGGTTTCATTGTATCAGAAAAGGGACCGGATGCCAATAGCGGGAAATTCCCGCCGGCGGGAATTTTTGGAATGATATATTTGGGATATGCCCGTCTGGAAGGTAGTGTGTTGCAACATTATCGGGTGCAAATGGTTGCGGGGGCAACTATTACGACCCTGTAGTACAACCTGCCTTTCTGGCGGGTTGAATAACAAAACCCTCCCCAAGGCCATTGCTTGGAGAGGGCTTTCTTCTTACACGAGACCTAACTCCGAATCTCATCCCAAATCGTCTTCATGTTATGCTTCACCTTCACCTTCCGGTCACGGTAGGTGGTGTGAAGCAATTCATGAGATTTATGGCCCAGCGGTTCGCCCAAAAACTCCTTATAGATTCTTTGAATACAAGGGTTGTTGTGCGATTGCCGGATGGGCGCCTCGCTGTCGATTTTATAAATAGCCTTCTGCCGCTCGTGCCAGAAACTCTGGTAGTTTTTCTTGATGCGCGGTTGACCGCCACCGCCCATGCAGCCGCCGGGACAGA
>JAOZJV010000624.1 GCA_029935695.1 Candidatus Krumholzibacteriia bacterium
TGGACCATCAGCACCCGATTTGATTTGACTGATTTCTGGCTGATAAAATTCGAATACCACTTCCTCAACGGTGTCGAACAGGGAGTTCACCATTCTCATGTCGAGGGGTTGGTTGACCCCTTGTCCAGGGACTGGAGTATGCTGACGGCGAAAACAACGTTTGCGTTCTAGGAGAATGATTGTGCGCAGGCTGAATTTGTTTTTCTTACTACTCTTTTTATTGGCGGCGGCCCCGTCCATGTCCGGTGTTGTGCTTGTTGCCCATCCCGACAACAGCGAAGGTGTCCTGGACCACGATGAGATCAGACGGATTTATCTGGGCAAGAAAACTCACTGGAGTGATGATACTCCTATCGTTCCGGTCATTTTGAAAAGCGGAGATACTCACGAAGAATTTCTGGACGAATATTTGGACCGTACTGCTCATCGTTTTGTGAGTTATTGGCGGCAAATGGTGTTCACTGGAAAAGGTATTCCGCCGAAGTCCTTCACTGATGAGGCCCAGTTGATTATCTTTGTGGCCGCAACCCCAGGCTCGGTGGGTTATGTTTCAGAATCCAGCCTGGTGCCTGAAGTTCAGACTCTGACTATTCGATAAGGGAATCCCCATGAAACTATCCTGGAAAATAATGATGATGCCCCTGGTGGCAGGCATTGGGTTTTTCCTGTATTTCGGAGTGGTTTTCATGGGAACCCGGGCCAATGATCGCACCATGACCCTCATTCAGGATGGTTTTTTTCACGCCCTGGAACTAAGTCATAATCTGGAAACCAGTGCCCTTGGCATCCGCCATTTGCTGACCGACGCCATGACTTCCGGCAACACCGACCTGGTACCCGAAGCGGACAGCCTGGCCAACCGGTTCAGGCAGGATGTTGAGTCATGCCGCAGAGTGCCCAGTCTTTCGGCCAGTCGTCTCGATACTCTCGGGTTGGCCTTTGAAAATTATTATCAGCTGGCCCGAAGCACCGCCCTGGAATCGGCTTCCGGCAGCGGAGATTTGGATCTGGATTTTGACGACGATTTATTGCAGCGCATCGGGAAAATGAACGCCTTGTACAGGGCTTTGCAGGTAGGTTTGCGGTCCGGTGTCCAGCAAACCAATCGAGACATGGAAAATGCCCTGAGCGACACCAGGCTGCGCATGATTCGCTTGCGCCGCACCATGAATATTCTGGCCCTGGTTTTCCTGGTGATTTTGCTGCTGCTTTCGTTTGCCGTCAGAGCCGCCATCATGCGGCCGGTTCAGCATCTTTCCAGGGTGACCAGGGCCATTGCCCAGGGTGATCTGGGACAGAATCTGGAATACCAATCCGATGATGTGCTGGGCCGTCTGGCTAACTCTTTCCGCGAGATGCAGGCAGCCCTTATTGAAGACATCCGGCACCGGGAGGCAGCCGAGTCTGACCTGATTGCGGCCCAGGGACAAATTATTCAAGCGGAAAAAATGGCCGTGCTGGGCAAGTTGGTGGCCGGATTGAGTCATGAGCTGAACACACCTATCGGTGCTCTGACATCATCTGTTGATGTTATTGCCCGGAGCCAGAAAGTTCTGGCCACGAAATATGAGCAGGGCGATTCCCTGGCAGACCTGCGCACCGATCGCCGTTTTACCAAGGCTCTGAGAGCCCTGGGGCAAGGGGCTGTCACTGTCGGTACGGCAGCCGAAAGAATCAGCCAATTAGTTGAGGGGCTCAAGGCATTCAGCCAGCTGGATCAGGCTGACAGGGGGGAAGCGGATATTAATGAAAGCCTGATGACAACCTTCAATTTGCTGCAACACCAGATTCCGAAAAAAATAGAGTTGAATTGGGAACTTGGTGAGCTGCCGCGGGTTATGGTTTGGCCGGCTCAGCTGCACCAGCTCTTCCTGGTTCTCATGCGCAATGCCATGGAGTCTATCGAGGGAGCCGGCACCATCACTATCTCATCGGCAGTCATGGGCCAAATAATCCAGGTTGTTTTCAAAGATTCAGGCCACGGATACACCCCCGATCAGTTGCAGGTACTTTTTGATCCCGGCTTCAGGGCTCGATCCCAAACCGTTCGCATGGATTGGGGCATGATCAGCGCTGCTGGAATCGCTGATCATCATGGAGGAACGCTACAAGTGGAAAGCAGCCCCGGCAACGGGAGTTCTTTTATTCTATCTTTGCCGATTTCACCCGCTTCCTGAGGGCATTTTTTGCTTTTCCGGAAAGGGATTGTCACAGTTTTGGCAGAATATTTTTTTGTTGTACTGGTGTTGATTCTCACTCTCAATTCCGGCGGCACCTGGGGAAAGCTTTATCCAAGTTTAATAATCTTCGATACTTAAAATAAGAGTAAAATAATCCTCCATACTTCGAAAGCATATTGAAACAATAGGAATGTAACTCCTTAATTTTGATGATGATAAGTTGTTTGACCGGGGAGGTGGCTGAGCGGTACCATAGACCGGTAAACTCATAAACAACTATCCTGCCCTGGGAGCATTCCGCCATGACCCATCTTTCCCGACGCCTTACTTTGTTGCTGCTCCTGCTGGGGGGGCTTTTGACTTTCGGTGTTTCGGTGCCCGTTG
>JAOZJV010000625.1 GCA_029935695.1 Candidatus Krumholzibacteriia bacterium
CCAGCCCGAGCGAGATGCGTCCGCGACTCATGGTAATATGCAAAGCGAAGTACTTCTTCAATACTTGCCGCTGATGCCGCTCGTTCAGTCGGAGTTCGGGTTGGCTCTAATATTGAAGTGGATGATTTTTCGTCTATCAAGAGACAGGACCAAGAAGATGTAGGGGTTTTGAAAGCCGCAGTGTGAACGGTAAAAAAGTCGACGGCAACAATATCGGTCATATGGTTTCGGATGAAAGTTTGCCAGGTTTGAGACGGTCGGCCACTAGATTTGACCATATATTTTGAAATGGTCGTTTCACAAATATCGTAACCAAGTTTCTGGAACTCACCATGAATTCGTGGTGCTCCCCAAAGTCGGTTATCAAGTGACATTTGGCGAATCAGGGTACGAACTTCCAGCGGAACTTTCGGCCGTCCTGGCCCTGGTTTGCTTTTCCACCGCCAATAGAGTCGCCAACCGGCTTGATGCCAGCGGATGACCGAGTCTGGCTGAACGATGGTTAGGTGTTGTTGCCAGCTGGGCAGGAAACGGGAGAGGACGGCCCAAAATGCCCGATCATTAGGTTTCAATCGTTGTCGCTTGGCATTTCCCTGTAATACTTCGAGTTGATGACGGATGGCAATGTTTTCAGGGCCAACGCTTGTCAGGATTTGAACGACGAAAGCAAGAAATTCAGGAAAAGTTTAATCATAATGGTTGATATCGTCAGAGTGGGGTAAGTCGTTAGAATTCAATGGGGACGGAATAAACAATACACACAGGTAAAATCGGAGAAATGTAATGTGAAATCCTGGGTTCAGGCAGGTTGCTTATCGTGAAAACTTTTGGGAGAAATAAAGTGGCGTGCTACATAGTTCCCAAAAACCGGACTGCTTTTCCGTTGAAAGTTCCCGACTTGTGAAGTAACTTTAGGTTATTGACAAAAATCTCAGACAAAAGGAATTTGAAAATGCTAAGTAAAGAAGAAGTTTTCGAAGCCCTTTCATCATGGAATTTCTGGGACAGGTCTTTTCCTGTTACCGTCAGCCGCCCGGCATACGAGAAGGAAATTGCTCGAAAAGCCCAAACCGGAGAAATTGTCGTTTTGCAAGGGGTTCGCCGTTCGGGAAAATCCACTCTCCTGATCAATGAAATGAAACGTCTTACTGCCGAAGGTTGCGACACTCGCAACATTCTCTATGTGAATTTCGAAGACCCTCGGTTCACCGGCCACCTGGACCTGGATCTCATGGATTTAATCAAAGAAACTTATCTGGAGTTTGTGGTTCCGAACAAAAAACCCTATTTCTTTTTTGATGAAATACAAAATATTCCAGCCTGGGAGAAGTGGGTTCTCAAGGAGTATGCCACCAAATCCGCTCATCTTTACGCCACCGGATCCAGTTCCTCACTGCTCAGTCGGGAAATCGGCACCGTCCTTTCCGGTCGCTACCTAGATGTGGTTGTCTTTCCTCTTAGTTTTCAAGAATTCCTGATATTCAACGGAGTTTCCATCACAACCAAGGCCGAACGGATCAGCCGAAAAACCGAGATCAACCGGGCTTTTAGGAAATTTATCGACCGAGGCGGGTTTCCAAAAATGGTTGAATTAAACGATGAAGAATCTCAATTGGATCTTCTGAAAAGCTATTTTGATTCCATCCTTTTGCGGGACATTGTCGCCCGGCACAAATTGACCAGCTACCATGTTTTGGAAAAAATGGCCACCTTCCTTATGGCTAATGCCAGTTCCCTGAACTCAATAAATAAACTGAAGAACTTTCTTGGTATTTCATTTGACAAAGCCAGAGACTATTGCGGATTTTTGGAAGAGTCTTATCTGATATTCCAACTTCACCGGTTTTCCTGGTCCATCAAAAATCAACTGACTAATGTCCGGAAATTCTATACGGTGGACACCGGACTGGCAAACTGCGTGTCATTTCAGATTGGCTCTCGACAAGGCCAAAACCTTGAAAACATTGTCTATATTGAACTGGCCAGACGGGGGCTGGAAATTTTCTACTACAAAACCAGCTCCGATCGAGAGGTCGATTTTCTTGTTAAGAAAGGTGCGATCATTGAAGAGTTGATCCAGGTTTCTTCTTCATTGGCTGACGAGAAGACAAAGAAAAGGGAGTTTTCCGCCCTTAAAGCTGCCATGGATGAGCTCGACAATGGCACTCCTCATTGCATGGTCTTGACCATGGATCGCAGTGAAAAGATTGAATGGGAAGGGCTAAAAGTCGATGTGGTTAATGTTGTTGAATGGCTTTTGGATTATTAGCGTGCTTCCATGCCACATCCCCAAGGCCTCCAATTCCCACTCCATGTGGAAGCAGCCTTTCGTGAGTATTTGAAGTGCGGACTTCTTTGTGTCCCGGCTCGCAGCCCTGGCCAAGCTATCAGCCAAAGAGACTCAGAAAGGGTGTGGCTACCGTTTATTCCGTCCGCATTGAAATCTAACGACTTAGCTCCAACAGACGATACGTCTCATTATGCTAAAACACTTCCTGAAAATCCTTGTTTCGTCTTTCAAATCCCGACAAACGTTGGTCCTGGAGAACAGCGCCCTCCATC
>JAOZJV010000626.1:0-541 GCA_029935695.1 Candidatus Krumholzibacteriia bacterium
CCAGCAACCTTGCGGGCTTCGCTCGGAGCCAGGGTCAGTCCGTGCTCGCGTAAATAGCTGCGCAAGCTGTCATCATCGTGCTGACCGACGGGGATCGGTGTGAAGCTTTCATCCTGATGAGCCAAGTGCCAACTCCTGGTTTTTTCCTGCCGAACCACCGTCCTGACAGGAAGGAAAAAAGATGCCCGCCGGGTGGCGGGCTTTGTTTACCAGTCTTTCAATTTCAGTGTGCGCTCAAAGATCAGCGGCACATTGCGCAGCTGATGATCCAGATCGAAACATCGATCCAGCACCTCGCTGTCGAGCCGGGAGGTTATTTCATCATCCTGCCCCAGGCTATCGCGCAGGGCGAGCCCCTCATCCCACACCCGCATGGCGCAACGCTGCACCCAGCTGTAGGCGTCTTCGCGCACCACGCCTTCTTCGGTCAGAGCCAGCAGCACCGCCTGGCTGTAGAACATGCCGCGCACCTTCTCCATATTCTCGATCATGTTTTCGGGATACACCACAAGACCTTTGATCAACCAGGTCATCTTCGTTA
>JAOZJV010000626.1:551-2561 GCA_029935695.1 Candidatus Krumholzibacteriia bacterium
ACAGACCGCTGATGAGCCATTTCATCTTAGTGAGCATGTGGTGCAGAGTGTGGCAGGCATCCGGGAAAATGATGCGCTCGACGCTGGAGTGGGAAATATCCCGCTCGTGCCACAGGGCCACATTCTCCAAACCGGTGTGAGCGTAACCACGCAACAGGCGCGCCATGCCGGTGAGCTTTTCGCTGACGATGGGATTCTTTTTGTGGGGCATGGCGCTGCTGCCTTTTTGTCCCTTGCCGAAGCTCTCTTCAACCTCGTGCACATCGGTGCGCTGCAGGTTGCGAATTTCCACGGCGATTTGTTCGATGGTGGCGCCCAGTGTGGCCACCGCCTGAAGCCAATTGGCGTGACGGTCGCGCTGCACGATCTGGGTGCTGGCCGGATCGACCTTCAGGCCCAGACGCTTCATGGTCTCTTCTTCAACAGCGGGATCAAGATGAGCGAAGGTACCCACGGCGCCGGAAATCTGGCCATAGGAAATTTCATCCTGGGCAGCGTCGAGGCGGCGCAGGCCACGCTCAAGGGCACTCCAGTAAACCATTAACTTCAGACCGAAAGTGGTTGGTTCGGCATGAATACCGTGGCTGCGGCCAATCATGATGGTGCCCTGGTGCTCTTTGGCCTTGGCTTCCACCGCGTCGAGCAATTCCACCAGCGATTCCCGTAAAATCTGCCCGGCTTCTTTGATTTGCAGGGCCAAAGCCGTGTCCAGAAGATCACTGCTGGTCATGCCCTGGTGCACAAAACGACTGCTTGGACCGATGTATTCAGCCATGTTGGTCAAAAAGGCGATCACGTCGTGCTGGACCGTGCGTTCAATCTCCAAAACCCGCTGAGTATCAAAATCACCTTTGGCCCGAATTTCGGCAGCAGCATCGGCAGGGATCTCGCCCCGGTCCGCCCGTACTTCACAAACCACGGTCTCCACTTCGCGCCAAAGTTTGAACCTGTTGTCATCGGACCAGATAGCAGTCATCTGGGCACTGGCATAACGGTCAATCATCGCTGCTCCCAGCCGGGATTTTTACCCGACAAACAGAAAGAGAACAACAACTGGAATTCTCCCCCTGCTCTTGGCTGAAGTGAGGAATTCCCGCTGTTATCTGGTAAGTCTGACGTGTCCGTGGGAATTTACTCCCAGACGTGGTGATGGTCAAGCTTTGGGTTATCTTAAACAGGCGCAATTTTCGATCTCTGACATTCATTTAAGGAACTATGTGAATACAAACCAACAAGCTGAGCTGAGCCGCCAGGGAATTTTCCATCTTCTGATCGTTTATCTGGTTTGGGGAAGCACCTATCTGGCCATCAGGATTGCCGTGCGCGAAGGTGCCGGATTCCCTCCTTTTACCCTGGCTTTCATGAGGGTGGCCGTAGCGTCAGTTATTCTGCTGGGCATGTCGCGCTTTCGCGGCGAACGCATTCGTCTCAGCCGGCAGGAATTTTTACTCCTGTTTGGCACGGGTCTCCTGTTATGGGTTGGCGGCAATGGTCTGGTGACCTGGGCCGAAATGCGCGCCAGCAGCGGCATGGCCGCCCTCCTGGTGGCAGCCATGCCCATTTGGAGCGAAATCATCAACAGCCTCATCGACCGCAAAAAGCCCGGAGTGAAAATGACCGGGTCCATTTTGCTGGGCTTTTCAGGTGTGGGTGTCTTGTCCTGGCCTGTGCTTCGCCAGGGCAACACCGCCGATTTGCTGGCGGTTATTGCCTTGCTGCTGGCCCCCCTGTTTTGGGCCCTGGGATCCATTTGGTTCCAGAGAAACAAGCCGGACTTGAAAGTGAGTGCCGTTTCCGGATGGCAGCATCTTTTGGGCGGAGTGGGTTTTCTGATGGTGATATTTTTGCGGGGAGAACCTCTTCCCCAGCCCACTGGCCAGGCCTGGTTCGCCTGGGGTTATCTGGTGTTGTTCGGCTCCGTCATTGCCTTCACATCTTACATGCGCATTCTGCAGTTGTTGCCTTACCGTATTGTGATGACCTACGCCTACATCAACCCCGTGATCGCGG
>JAOZJV010000099.1 GCA_029935695.1 Candidatus Krumholzibacteriia bacterium
GACAGGGATATCTCTGAGCCTCGATTTTGGACGATGCTTTTTTTGCGGGCCGATCAGCTGCCGGATGATCTTGTCCTGATTCAGGCTGCCAACGAATCGGCATGGGGCACATCCCGCTTTGCCAGTGAAGGCAACAACCTTTTCGGTCAGTGGTGCTTCAGTCCCGGATGCGGCATGGTGCCCGAAGGCCGTCTGCCAGGGGACACTCACGAGGTTGCCATTTTCGACAGCGTTCCACATTCGGTGGCCGCCTATATGCGCAACCTGAACTCGGGTCACGCTTACGACAAGTTGCGGGAAATTCGCGCGAACTTGCGTGCCAAGGGCAAACCCGTCACGGCGGCGAGTTTGGCCACCGGACTGATCCGCTATTCCCAGCGTGGAGAAGACTACGTCAGCGAACTTTTGGCCATGCTGAGAGTGAATGCTCCTATTATTGATGAGATCAGGTCCGCGGGGGCCAACAAACCAGAGGCTTAAATTCATGCTGCGCCTGAACCGAAAAATGCTCAGTGAAATTGCCGCTCAACGCATCCTTATTCTGGATGGAGCCATGGGCACCATGATCCAGGGGTATGGTCTGGGTGAATCCGATTTCAGGGGAGAACTACTGGCTGAGCATCCGGTGGACCTGAAAGGGAACAACGATCTGCTGTGCCTGACCCGGCCCGATGTTATTGGTGAAATTCACCGGGACTATCTGGCCGCCGGCGCAGACATCATCACCACCAACACCTTCAACGGCACCTCGGTGGCCCAGGCCGATTACCAGACGACTCATCTTGTGCGCGACATCAATGTGGCTGCGGCCAGGCTGGCCCGCGAAGCCGCTGATGAATACACGCGGCAGAATCCTGATCGTCCGCGTTTTGTGGCTGGCAGTCTGGCTCCCACCAACCGCACTTGCTCCATCAGCCCGGATGTGAATGATCCTGGCCTGCGCAACATCACCTTCAATGATTTGGTGGTCGCCTATAGCGAAGAGGCCGAAGCGTTGCTCGATGGAGGCGCCGATTTTCTCATGATCGAGACGGTGTTTGATCCGCTGAACGCCAAAGCTGCAGTGTTTGCCTGCCGCCGCCTCATGCGCCAGCGCGGGCTGCAGAAAATGCCTCTCTGGATTTCCGGCACCATCACCGACGCCAGCGGCCGCACCCTCACCGGCCAAACTCCCGCGGCTTTCTGGACCAGCCTGCGCCACGCCGATGCTTCGGTGTTTGGGCTGAACTGCGCCCTCGGCGCCACGGCCATGCGGCCATTCGTGGAGGAAGTTTCCTGGCACGCCGATACCCTGGTTTCGGTTCATCCCAACGCCGGGCTGCCCAACGAACTGGGTGGCTACGATGAAACGCCTGAACAAATGGCCGGTATTCTGGCCGATTTTGCCTCCAGTGGTTTGCTGAATATTGCCGGGGGATGCTGCGGGACCAAGCCCGAGTATATCGAAGCCATCGACACTGCTTTGAAGGGTATCAAGCCGCGCCAACTCACCGAAAGAAAACCGGGAACCTGGCTGGCGGGACTCGAGCCCCTGAACATCACCAATGACAGTTTGTTTGTGAATGTTGGCGAGCGCACCAACGTGGCCGGCAGCCGGAAATTTGCCCGTCTGATCAAGGAAAACAAGCTGGAAGAGGCCCTGGAAGTGGGCCGCCGGCAGGTGCGTGGCGGTGCCCAGATTGTCGACGTGAACATGGACGACGCCATGCTCGATTCGGTCGTTGCCATGGGCGATTTTCTGAATGTTCTGGCCAGCGACCCCGAAGTCTCAAGGGTGCCGGTGATGATCGACTCCAGCCGCTGGGAAGTGCTGGAAGCCGGTTTGCAGCGCATCCAGGGCAAAGGTGTGGTCAACTCCATCAGCCTCAAGGACGGGGAAGAGGAATTCCGCAAAAGGGCCCGTCTGGTGCAGGATTACGGTGCTGCTGCCATCGTCATGGCCTTCGACGAGCAGGGACAGGCCGACACCCTCGAGCGCCGGGTGAGCATTTGCAAAAGGGCCTACGATATTCTGGTTCATGAAGAGGGTTGGTATCCCGGCGACATCATTTTTGACCCCAACGTTTTTGCCGTGGCCACAGGTTTGCCCGAACACGATACCTATGCGGTGGACTTTATCGAGGCCTGCAAGCAGATCAAAGCCACCATGCCCGGGGCCCTGATCAGCGGCGGCATCAGCAACCTGAGTTTCAGCTTCCGCGGCAACGACACTGTGCGCGAGGCCATGCATTCGGTTTTCCTGTACCACGCCATCGCCGCCGGCCTGGACATGGGCATTGTCAACGCGGGCCAGCTCGCTGTTTATGCGGAGATCAATCCTGAGCTGCTTGAAGCGGTGGAGGATGTTGTCCTGAACCGGCACGCCGGGGCCACTGACCGTTTGATTGAACTGGCCACCCACACCGCCGGCAAAAAGAGCGCGCGCAAAGAAGACCTTTCCTGGCGGGAAAATTCCGTGGCCGAACGTTTGGACCACGCCCTGCTCTCGGGCGATTCCAATTTCATTGAAGAAGATACTCTCGAAGCTCTGAAGGATCTGCAAAGTCCTCTGCTGGTTATTGAAGGACCGTTGATGGCTGGCATGAACCATGTGGGCGAGTTATTCGGCACCGGCAAGATGTTTCTGCCCCAGGTGATCCGCTCGGCCCGGGTCATGAAGAAAGCCGTGGGTGTTCTTGATCCTTACCTGGCGGCCCTTGACGACGGCCAGGGCAGCAACGCCGGCACCGTGCTGATGGCCACGGTCAAAGGTGACGTGCACGACATCGGCAAGAATATTGTTTCGGTGGTGATGGGTTGCAACAATTACCGGATCATCGATCTGGGCGTGATGGTACCCATGGATAAAATCATCGCCACTGCCCTGGAAGAGAAGGTCGATGTGGTGGGCCTCAGCGGTTTGATCACCCCTTCGCTGACGGAAATGGAACAGGTTGCTGATCAAATGCAGCGCGCCGGTTTGAAGGTGCCTCTGCTCATTGGCGGAGCCACCACCAGCCGGTTGCACACGGCCGTGAAAATTGCTCCCTTTTATGAGCCCGGTGTTTATTACGTGAAAGATGCCTCCCAGGCGGTGTCTCTGCTGAGCGTTTTGATGAATCCGGAAAAAGGTCCTGCTCTGGTGCAAAGCACCCGCACAGAATATGCCGAGCTGCGCGCCAAAAGAGAGGCCGACCAGGAGCGCCGTCCTTTGGTCTCTCTGGAAGAAGCCCGCAAGCAGCGCCGGCAACTGGATTTTAAATCTCAACCACCGACAGCACCCCAGCAACCCGGCTTGCAGGTGCTGGATGATATCGACCTCACGGAGTTGCGAAAATTCATCGACTGGACTCCATTTTTCCAAACCTGGCGCCTGCCGGGCACCTATCCAACCATCTTCGACAACCCTGAGGCAGGGCCCGAAGCCAAACGCCTGTATGACGATGCCAACACCATGCTGGACGATATGATTGCCGGGAAAAAGCTGCAGGCCAAGGCCGTGCTGGGTGTTTTTCCCGCAGCATCCGATGCTGATGATCTGGTTTTCTACAAGGATGATGCCCGCCGCGAAGAGCTTTCCCGGGTGCCTTTCCTGCGGCAGCAGCGAATGAGCAAGAGTGGCCGTCCCAACCAGAGCCTGGTGGATTTTGTGGCTCCGGCAGATAGCGGCATTCATGACTGGGCGGGTGCTTTTGCCTGCACCACCGGTTTGGGAGCTGCTGCCCTGGCCGATGAATTCAAAGCCGCCGGCGATGACTACCGGGCCATTCTGGTCAAAGCAGTGGCCGATCGTCTGGCCGAAGCCTGCGCCGAGTGGCTGCACCTGAAAGTGCGCCGGCAGGTGTGGGGTTATGCCCCCGACGAGTCCGGCACCATCGATTTGATCAAAGAGCAATACCAGGGTATTCGCCCGGCTCCCGGGTACCCCGCCTGCCCTGATCACTTTGCGAAAAAAGCACTCTTCGCTTTGCTTGGGGTGGAAAATAACACCGGAATGAGCCTGACCGAGAGCTGCGCCATGGAGCCGGCCGCTTCGGTCAGTGGATGGTATTTCAGCCATCCGGAAGCTCGGTACTTTGGCATTGGTCGCCTCGGGGGCGATCAGGTGATTGACTACGCCAGACGGTGTGGTATCAGTGAAGAAGAGGCTGCCCGCTGGTTGGCTGCCCATATCGACTGAACTCAGATAAGGACCAATAATGCACGTCACAGAACATCTTGACCGGGCTGACCATACACTTTTCAGTTTTGAAATTATTCCTCCGCCCCGGGGGAAAACAGTGCGCGATATCATCGACATTGTGGAGCAGATTGCTCCTGTGGGTCCGCCTTTCATCGACGTGACCAGTCACATGGCCGAAGCTGTGTACGAAGAGTTGAGTGATGGGTCCATCAAGCGGCGGGTGCGGAAAAAACGCCCGGGCACCATCAGCATCTGCGGCATTATTCAAAATCGTTATGGCATTGAAACCGTGCCGCATCTGCTGTGTGCCGGTTTCACCCGGGAAGAAACCGAAGATGCGATCATCGAGCTGAATTATCTGGGCATTGAAAACGTGCTGGCTATCCGGGGCGATCAGAGCAACTACACCAAGGTGGTGCGCGATGGCCGCACCCGGAACGTGTACGCCAAAGATCTCGTGGAACAGCTGGTGGATTTGCGCGAAGCCAGGTTTCTGGAAGACATCGCCAACAGCGAATCCATCAATTTCTGTGTGGGCGTGGGGGGCTATCCCGAAAAGCACGTGGAATCGCCCAACTTTAAAACCGATCTGAAGTACCTGAAAGAGAAGGTCGATGCCGGCGCCGACTACATCGTCACCCAGATGTTCTTCGACAATACGGTGTTCATGGAATACGTGCGCAAGTGCCGGGAAGCCGGCATCACCGTGCCTATTATTCCCGGCCTGAAGCCCATCGACAACGTGCGGCAACTCTCCAGTCTGCCCAAACATTTCCATGTTTCCATGCCCGAAGATCTGGTGGACGAGATCATGGAAACACCCGAACACGTCAAGGAAATTGGTAAAAACTGGACCGCCAAACAGCTGGAAGGTTTGATGAATTCAGGCCTGGAATGCATTCATTTCTATGTGATGAACAACGCCAAGAGCACGGTGGATATTATCCGTGAAGTGAGCTGATCAACTCAGTCGTGCAAACCATCGGCCGCATCTGCGGCCACAGCTTGCTTGACAGCCTTGCGCATCCAGATCGAGCCACCGATGACCACGATCAGCGGCAGCGAGAGGGCCGGCAAAACTCCAAATCATAGTTGTTGCCAGACTGGAGATGACCATGTAAATTCCGGCATGGAGGGAGGCTCTAAGCGCCCAATCGCAAGGATGCGGTTCCGGATTGTCGCCTGAAGGGATTCAACAAGCGCGCATGGCTTCAGAGACTCAAGTACGCCGAATACTCTTGCTGCATGATGATCATGAAGTGGTCAACTGCGTGTGCGGGCTTCTGTCTTCTCTGCGCCAGCCCCGCTATCTCGTTGCCCATTACCAACACCTTATCGATGGTTTAACTTATCTGACGGTCAACCCCGTGGACCTGGTTCTGGTGGGCTCCAAGCCCGCCGATGTGGACCAGTTGATGGCGGTGCAGAGAATCAACGCCGCCCATCCGGAAATTCCGGTCATCTCCCTTCTGGACAAAGCCAGCGCCAACCGAGCCAGCCTGCTTCAGGAAAAAGGCTCAGCGGATTGCCTTTGCCTGGATGATATGCACAACGATTTGTGGACGCGAACGTTCAATTTCTGTGTGCGCGAGTCGGCACTGGAGTGCAAATTGGCCGCTGCCTCCGCCCGCATGGATTGGATGATGAACACCGATTCCCTGACCGGACTGTTCAACCGCAAAGGCATGGAAAAAGCCACCCTGGAAAGTCTGGCCATTGCTCGCGAAGAAGATGCTGAACTGCAGATCATGTTGATTGATCTGGATGAATTCACCCGCATCAACTCAACCCTGGGTCACGGAGTAGGCGACCTTGTGCTCATGGCGGCAGGACGGCGCATCCGTGAACTTGTAGGGCCGAATGATCATGTGGGCCGGGTGGGAACCGATCGTTTCATTGTAGTTCTGGAAGACAGTTGCGGTGAGGATGCTGCCAACCTGGCGGAGAAAATCAGGCTGGCCATCAGCCGCGATGTGATCCAGGCGGGAGATCATTCCCTGGCTACGACCGCCAGCCTTGGCGTCACATCGGTGTCCCCTTCCTCTATCAGTTTTGATGAGGTTCTGGCCCAGGCCCATTTTGTTTTGCAACGCAGTAAGTTGAAGGGCAAAAACCGGGTGTCGAGAGCGGCAAGCATTGCCGACGTGCAATTGATCCAGCCCGTGGATGCCGGACCGGACATGACCCGCGCCCTCTTGCGCGGCAATGTGCTTCAAGTGTTCAGCCAGCCCATCGTGAATTTGCTGGACGGCCGTATTATTTCCCAGGAAATGCTGATCCGGGGGCCAGCCGGTGCGCTAAAATCTCCCGATGCGTTGTTCCGTTATTGCCAGGAAAAGGATATCCTTTCGGCAGTGGATCTGCGCTGCCTGAAAAAATGTGCCAAAGTGGCCAGTACCATGTCTGCCGGGGGATCCCCTCGTTACCATGTCAACATCATGCCCGCAACTTTGTTGCAAACCCCCGTGGATGAACTGATTCGCGTGCTGCAGGTCAGTGACGAATACGGTCACTGCTGTCTGGAATTGAGCGAACAACAGTTGTTGGGTGATCCGGGTGTACTTTTGCCGAGGGTTCGCTCACTGCAGGAAGCGGGCATCCGCATTGCCATCGATGATGTGGGTTATGGCATGAGTCATCTCGAAAACCTGCTCATGCTCAATCCCCAGGTGATGAAGGTGGACAAAAGACTGGTCCTGGGCCTGGCTGCTGATGACGAAATGCGCCACACTTTGAGTCGCCTGTTGAAAATCGCCGATGTGCTGGGCGCCGAAGTGGTGGCTGAGGGTATTGAAGACGCCGATGATTACCGCATCCTGCTGGAAATGGGTGTGCGTTTTGGCCAGGGATATTTATTCGGAATGCCCAAAGCCTGCGTGCCACCGGTGGCAAGCAAGCTCAAGGGTGAGGATATTCAAGGGGCCAGGGCCGAAGCCTGATCATCACACCAGTTTCTGAACCGCTGCGGCAACACTGTATCCAACTTCCATTTCTTCATCAATGACGGTGGCTGCTCCGGCCTCCTCCAAATCAGTGCGGAATCGATGGAACCGGCTGCGGACAACAATGTTGAGATCCGGTGCGATGGCATGAATCTGGGCCGTGATCTGCCTGGCGGTTGCCGGGTCGGGGATGGTCACCGCCACAGCTCTGGCCGATTCGATTCTGGCATGCCGCAGCACCTGCAAGCTGGTGGCGTCGCCTACAATCATGGGAATACCCAGAGCCCGGGCATCGCCCACCGAGCCCGCATTGAGTTCGATGGCAATCAATGAAAAACCCGCCTTCGTCAGTTCTTCTGCCACCCGTCGGCCTGCCGGGCCGTACCCGATGAGGGCGATGGGATGATCGGGGAATTCCATATCTTCCGTGCCGGAAGAGGGCGCGCTGCGGCGGTCCAGCATGCTGGAAATCCGGGGTGCGAAAGCCACCAGATAAGGGGTAGCAAAGAGAGATAAAACCGTGGCGGCGATAATCAATTCAAAGAGCTCGTCGCCAATGAGGTTATGCTGGCGCGACTGGCCGGCCAGGACAAAGGAAAACTCTCCCACCTGGGCCAGGCAGAGACCCGTGGCCAGGGCCTGGCCCCATGAGAAACGAAACAGGCGCACCACCCCGGCAATGAGAATCATTTTGCCAAAAACAATGACGGCCACAAGAGCTGTTACCTGGGGCCAATGCTCCAGGGCCCAGGCAGGGTTGGTCATCATCCCGATGGACGAAAAGAAGAGAGTGACGAACAGTGTTTTGAGAGGTGCCACATCGGCATGGATCTGGGTGGCAAAGGGCGATTCGGCCAGCATCATCCCGGCCAGAAAAGCTCCCAGCACCGGTGACAGATGCAGGGCGTGCGCACCCCATGCGCTGCCGATGGCCGCCACCATCACCAGCAAAACAGGAGTTTCACGATCAGCAGTGACTCTGGTTCCCAGCAGCAGAGGGGCCAGGCGGGTCAGGGCGTACAGGGCCACCGTCAGCAGAATCACCATACCCATGGCGCGGGCCATGGCCCAGCCCACATCCACGGGTGAACCTTTTTCTGCAAGAATGGTCACGATCAACATTAGCGGAACTACGGCGATGTCCTGCAACAGCAGAACACCCAGTGAGTTTCGGCCATGAACGCTGTCGATCTCGGCCCGTTGCACCAGCAGCCGGATGACCACCGCGGTGCTGCTCAGGGCAATGATGGCGCCCACGGCAAAGGATGCGTGAAGGTTCAGCCCCAGCAGGAAAGCGAGACCGGTTCCCAGAGCAGTGGTCAGCAGCACCTGCATGGAGCCACCACCGAGGGCGATGGCTCCAATGCTGCGCAGCTTTTTGCGCGAGAACTCTAATCCGATCACAAACAGCAGCAACGCCACACCCAGTTCAGCAATGCCGGTGACGGCCTTGTGGTTGGGAATGAGGTTCAGGGCGTTGGGCCCCAGCAGTGTCCCGGCCAGCAGATAGCCCAGAATGGCATTCTGTTTCAGGCGTTCCAGCAAAGCACCAAAAAGCATGGCGGTGGCCAGCAGAATCAGCACATCCAGCAGGGACGTCCACAGGTTCATTCCAGAGTCCCCACCGCTGCTTCGACGGCCTCAAGCACAGCACAACTCTCCACCAAAGCCATCATTGCCGTATGGTCAGGGGCCAGGCTCCGGTCCACGTCCAGATAATCGACCGTTTCACGAACCCGATCCCAGGCGGCTTTAACGCCCACTCCGGGATTGAACTCCCGCAAATTCAAAGCCTGGGCCGCAGCCATCATCTCGATGCCCAGCACCCCGTGGGCATTTTCGAGAATCTGCTTGTTTTTGAGGGCGGTGTTCATGCCCATGGATACAAAATCTTCCTGATCGGCCGCCGCGGGAATGGAGGCCACCGAAGCAGGAGCCGACAAAATTCGCTGCTCAACAATCAGGCTGTCGGCGGTGTATTGGCTGAGCATCATGCCACTGAACATGCCGGCGCCTTTGGTCAAAAATGGCTGCAGGCCCACACTCAACGCCGGGTTCAGCATCCGGTTGAGACGTCGTTCTGATAAAACACTGACCATGGTGATGGCCTGTCCTGCCATTTCCATGGGCAGCGATACGGGGGTGCCCTGAAAGTTGGCGCCGGTTTGGAAGGTGACGTTTTCGGGGAAGAAGAAGGGGGAGTCGCCCACACCGTTGAGTTCGGTTTCCACCTGGCTGCGGGCGTAAGCCACCGAGTCGTGGGCCGCGCCGATGACCG
>JAOZJV010000627.1:0-520 GCA_029935695.1 Candidatus Krumholzibacteriia bacterium
ACGGTGAACCAGCCGTGAATCCGGTGGGGTGGTACCCTGATGATTTCACACCGAAAGACGATCTGAACGGCTTTGACGGACAAGACATCAATGGTGTTTGGACGCTCACAGCAGCGGACAACTCGTATGATGTTGAAGGAATATTGAATGAATGGAGATTGCAGATTTTCTATGCGGAATAAGGATGAGTGATTGTTGAAATGCAACTGCCCCGTGGTTGTTCCGGCACGTGCCTGGATTGCCTCGGGGCAGCTTCCTTTTAGGTAAGCATCAAATGGACCCGCCGCCACACTCTATGTAATTTTCCCGCCTTCGCAGTAAATTTTTTAAATTTTCCTCATAATTTCCCACTTGACAAGATATGTCGACTTGTTTTACTGTCTAATCAGTAATTCTTTCAACTTTTGTTGCCACAATTAGCTGATAGATTTAATTTGCTATTTTTTACTGCCAAAGCAGCAAAAAGGAACTCTAATGCTCCATCACCATCGATATCTGTAAGTTGTCCACGGAATGGTCG
>JAOZJV010000627.1:530-2550 GCA_029935695.1 Candidatus Krumholzibacteriia bacterium
CAAAAATGGATGACCACTCTCGCCAAAACAGTCCAAAAACACCGAAAACTGGCCGGTTTAACCCAAGTTGAAATGGCCAATCTTGCCGGTGTGGGCAAAACGGTAGTGTATGACCTGGAAAAAGGAAAAATTACCATTCGGGTGGAGACAATGTTGAAAATCCTGAGTGTGATTAACATTGAACTTGAGATCAGGACTCCGACCGAGGTGGTTCCCCATGCGTAAAGCCATGGTTCTGATGCATGGAATTCGGGCGGCAGTTTTGACCGAGACAGGCGAACAGGACCAATACGAATTGGCATACCTGAAAGACTACTCAGGACCACCGGTTTCCTTGAATCTGACCCTTCGCCTTGAACCATACAATTTCACCGAATTCCCACCATTTTTTGACGGCTTGCTGCCCGAAGGCCTTCAGCTGGAAGCTTTGTTGCGGGAAGCAAAAATTGACAGTCAGGATCATTTCAGTCAATTGCTCTGTGTGGGAAACGATTTGGTGGGAGCGGTCACAATTGAGCCTCTGGCCGAAGGGGTCATCTCATGACCAGATGCCCCATCACCTACCAGCAGCTACCCGCCGACCACAAGGGCCGGTATTCTGAAGATGGCTTGCGGTTACTTTCAAAATCCCTGACATCCCTTTCCGATTTACCATTCACTGCCGCCGAGCAAAGACAGGAGGCTGCAGCCCGGGCTACAAAAATGTCCATCCAGGGAGTTCAGCCAAAACTCAGCGCACGCCTTAATGTCCGGGCTGGTCAGTTTGAAATTGTGGACCAGGGAGGACAGTACATTCTTAAACCACCAAGCCCATCCTATGCCCACCTGCCGGAAAATGAAGACCTCACCATGCGGTTGGCGGCAACCGTGGGCATTGAAGTGCCGCTTCATGGTTTACTTCGGGGACAAGGTGGTTCATGGACATATTTTATCCGTCGTTTTGACCGCCCGAAACGCAATAAAAAAATGGCTGTTGAAGATTTTGCCCAACTCTCATTGCGCAACCGAACCACCAAATACGATTCCAGCATGGAACAGGTGGCTACGGTTCTGGAGCAATTTACCTCATACCCCAAAGTGGAATTTCTGGATCTCTTCACACGAACGATTTTCTGTTTCCTCACTGGTGGCGAAGATATGCATTTGAAGAATTTTTCACTCATCACAAGAGGTCCCCGGGTTCAAATGGCTCCGGCTTATGATTTTTTGAATTCCACCATTGCTTTGAGAAATCCTCAAGAAGAATTGGCCCTGCCACTGCGAGGGAAAAAAAGAAAAATCACCCGCCGGGATTTGGTGGATTATTTTGGAAAAGAACGACTTGGGCTGAATACAAAGTCAGTTGAAGAGGTACTCGGTAGTATTGAAAAAGAAAGCCAAAAATGGCCCGCTGAGATCGAAACGAGTTTTTTGCCTGATGAGTTAAAGGAAAAATATCAAACAGTTTTGAAAAGTCGTCAGGAGCGGATTTGGCCTTCATCCTAAAACTGGCAATCTTTACAGCCTTGGTCGTTTTGACTTTCACCCAACACCTGAATGCCGGTCTTGGGCTTTTGAGTGGCCTTATTTTCGCCCTCACTCTGGGAAATCCCTTCCGTAATTTCACTCAGAAATGGGCCGGTCTCATCCTCAAATTCAGTGTGGTGGGATTGGGTTTTGGTCTGGACCTGCAAACTCTCTGGGCCAACACCCAGGATGGTATCTGGCTTACGGTTTCAACCATTGTTTTTGCGCTGGCAACGGGAATATTACTGGGTCGTTTATTGAGTGTGGAGAGCAAACTTTCCGTTTTGATTTCCACAGGAACCGCCATTTGCGGCGGCAGTGCCATTGCCGCCATGTCGCCCACCATTGGGGCCCGGCAAGAGCAGACAGTCATCTCTATTTCCATTGTTTTTATTCTCAATGGTATCGGTTTGTATGTTTATCCGTGGCTGGGGCATTTATTCAATTTGAGCCAGCAGCAATTCGGTTTGTGGGCTGCTTTGGGCATTCATGACACCAGTTCTGTGGTTGGGGC
>JAOZJV010000628.1 GCA_029935695.1 Candidatus Krumholzibacteriia bacterium
CCTTATAATAGTTTTCATCAGCCACGGCGTCATCATTGATGTGCAGGTACGAGGCGTAAAAAACAGATTGGAAGCGCCCGAAGGGATGAGGTTTGAAACGCAGTGAGTGCCAGGTGTTTTTCACCTCAAGAGTGCTGCGGGTGTCGACCATGGCCGAGCCCAGCCACAGTGATCCGGCACTGGGCGGAAGTAATCCATTGATGGAGAGTCCCTCCATCATGGGCAAACCCACCACCACGCCGTTCATCGTCGAAAAATCCTGCCGGCCAAGTTTTACATTAACGGGCCGGTCCTGGCGGTTGCCCAGCTGGGCGTTGACCCAGTATTGACGAAAGCGCAATTTGCCGGTGTAACCATCACCATACTGGATGGAGCCCACGGAAGATTCCCTTCCCCAGGCGGAGTTCAGTTCCATCTGCAAGTGACCGCTGAGACGCTCGTGGCCATGGAATGTCAGGTGGGGGCGCATGCGAGTTTCGAAGAACCAGGGATAGTCGAACCCATCCACATCGGAATTGAAAAATCCATCGCCATCATCAGCTGTGGTCTGGCCCTGGGCGAAGGGGGTCATGTCGTATCCCCAGTTCATTTGCCGCATGCCACTGTTGACCATGTAAAAACCGGGTTCAAGCCAGGGGCGCCCATCGTCCGGACCTGCAAAGGCAAAAGAAGGGGAAAGAAGCAGGAGACAGAGAAAAAGGATGATATTCTTCATCGCAAGACCTCCCCGGCCCAGGAAGTATCTTCAATGTATTTCTCAGCCCATGAATCCAGGGTCCCGTCGGCACGCAATTCATCCACGACCTCATTGAGGAATTCCACAAATGAAGGGTCTCCCATGCGCATGGCGATGGCCAGTCTTTCCTTGGTAGTGGGTTGAGTCAAAGTCTTGAACCGTTTGCGGTCACCCTTGAAATAATTGGACATGAATTCGATGATGGGAGAGTCGGCCACCAGAGCATTGATCTCGCCTCTGAAAAGGGCTTCCCTGGCTTCCAGAATGTTGTCGAAAGCAAGGTGTTCAAGGTTCAGATGGAAGTCTCTGGTCAGGGCCTCACTGGTGGTGTTTCCCCAGGTGCCCACAATGAGTCCGGGTATTTTTTCCAGGTCGGAATAGTTGTGAATGGGCACATCCCTGACGACACCCTCAATGATTTGCCGGGGGATGAACCGGCGGTCAAGCATAGCGCCCTGGGTGATGTCCATGTAACTGTGAGTGAAAGAAACCTGCATGGACCGTTCCATGGTGATGGTGATGTTGGCGATGGCCAGATCAATGGAGCCCTCTTCGATCAGTTCGAAAATATCTTCGAATTCCGGATAAACGAAATCTATTTTCGTGTGTAGAATTTCTCCCAGACGAAGGGCGAGTTCCACATCAATTCCGTGGGGCTGGCCGTTCTTATCCCGCAGGCAAAAAGGAGGGGTGTTGGTGGTCAGGGCCACGATCAGCGGTTGCTCACTTTTCGCTTTGGCAAAATAGGGTGATTGAAGGAATTGAGCATTAGCCGGTGGGACAAAAAAAACCAGCAGTGAGAATATTGAGATCAAAAAAAAGGCAGGAATTCTACGCATCAAAGTTCCTCCATGGTGATGGAAATGACTTCATCACCACGGAGCATATACGCCTAAGAGGGAAGGCACAACAATATTAGAACATGGCTTTCAAACTCAGGCCGACAAATTTTCGATTATAACCACTGGCACTGCTGAAACGGCTGCGAGAGTATCCGGCTTCGGCTGAAACCAGAGTACGATCACCCAAACGCCAACCCCATCGAGCAGCCACGCCGGCGACCGTCAGGGCATCGCTGCCCAGTTCCTGTTCCAGGCCAATACTGCCGTCGATCTTAAAGGTCATCTTGCCACTGCGGGTCTCCAGCATCAAACGCCAGCTGCCGTTGCGCACCCAGTCGGGAGCCCAGTAGCCACCAGGATATGGATCGGTGAAATCCATATAGGTGAAGGTGGGGCCGGTCATGATTTTCAGTTTACCTTCACGGTTCCAGAAGAGGTGAGCCGCGCCGCTGCGTTTGGTATTGCCGTCGCTGTAGTCTCCATAAATTCCAACACCACCGAGGGTGAATTTTCTGGCAAAACGCCAGTCGGCTGAGATGCTGGCCTGGCTGAAATTAAGATGATTCTCAAAGCCCGGGTAGGTTTCAACAATCATGTTGCTGCCGCCAAAGTCCATGCGCAGACGGGGCATGGCAATCCAGGTGATCCAGAAATCGCCGCCGGGACGGGTCCACTTCAGCTCGTCGGTGGCGGTGGTGGAAATGGGAGCACGGCTGCGGAAATGTTCGATCCAGGCATAGATGTGGAAAGACCAGTTCCGGGCCATGGTTCCCACTAAACCAAATTGCATTTTGGGAGAGAAAATCTTGGCTTTTTCTGGCATGCGGTAAAGGGTGGCTATGGGGGCCACTTGCAAAAGTTTGTTCCCAAAGACTTCGAAATGAACATCGGCCGTGGTTCGGTAAATATCCAAACCGTCACTGTCCCAGCTACCGGTTCCATGCAAACCCAGATGGGTGGTGTAATTGTCA
>JAOZJV010000100.1:0-7452 GCA_029935695.1 Candidatus Krumholzibacteriia bacterium
GATGCTGGTCATGGGGTTGAACGGGTTGGGATAACCGGGAAGCAAATGGTGACGGGCCACAACTCCTTCGCCGGCATCGCTGGTTGTGATCTCGGCGATGGCGTCGTCCACGGCACCAGCGAGGCCGTCAGCATTGGGATTTCCGCGCCACTTGATGATGCCATCGGCACCAATGATGAACACGTAATCATAACCGCAGTTGTAGGCCGGCATGATGCCGTTTTGCCCGCCCATCATGAGCACGGGATGGGTGAAACCACTGCTGTTGGTGAAAATTGCGACCTGGGCGGGGGTGCCGTCCCAGACATCGATGGCAAACAGTTCGATTTGTTCTTCAGGATATGAATTGGCGATGGCCTCCAGACCGGGGGCCGATGCAATGCAACCGCCTCAGCCAAAGCCCACCACGAACATCATCACCACCTGGCCCACCTGGTCGCTCAGGGTGTAGGTGCCGCCGCCAAGGACGTCCAGGGTGTAGTCCGAAGCGGGGGTTCCCACTTCTCCGGCCGACGCAAAAGCGCTCCCGGCAAGGGATGTCAGCATCAGCAATGCCAACAGCAAACTGATTTTTTGCCTGTTAATCATGGAATATCCTCCTGATAGGTCACTGATAGGTTCCTGATAGGTTAGGAAAACCCTTATAATAGATAGAACTTGTCTTCTTTTAGATACATAAGAAGATTTGAATTTTTCGCAAGTCATGGGGCCCATTCAAATTTTGAGTTGGCCATGAAGCGGTGTAGGGGGTTATGATCTGCCCATTCAGGTGAATGTGCACGTTCCGCATCCGGAGCCCAATTGAAGGATGATCATGATCAACGACCACAGCTCTGCCTCCCTTGTTTTCCTTCAAATCCACCTCGGGGGAGATCGCAATTTCTGTTATCTGATCGGTGATCGTGACAGTGGCCAGGCGGTGGCCGTGGATCCGGGTTTTGATGCTGCCGGATTCCAGGGCATTGCGGTTGAAAATGAACTGAACATCACCAGCATCCTGATCACCCACGAGCACGGCGATCACATGGAACAGGCCGGGCCATTGGCCCAACTCACCGGCGCCACCATTTATGCCGGGGCTGCTGATAAGGTGGCGGGAGCTTCACAGTTGACCGATGGCCAGGAATTCTCCCTGGGCGGCCACACTCTTAAAGCCCTGGCCACTCCTGGTCATTCTCCCGGACATTTCTGTTTCCTCTGCCAGGGCCGCCTCATCACAGGCGACCTGTTATTCTGCGGAAAAATCGGCGGCACGGGCTCCTACTTTCCCGGCTCCTCTGCTGAGCAGCAATACGCCAGCCTGGATAAAATCATGCAACTTCCTGAAGAGACCTTCGTCTTTCCCGGACACGATTATTACGGAGGGGAAGGCACCATGCCGCACTCCAGTATCGGGCATGAAAAAACCCACAATCCATTTTTGACCACAGAAAACTATGAAGCCTTTTGTTATTTGAAAGACAACTGGGCAGCGTACAAAGAGGAGCATGGGGTCCGGTGAATAAAATAAAACCTCCCCACAGCACCGCCGCCTGGCGCTGCATCTGGATCAACCTGCTGATGCTGGGCATGGTGGCCCTGTTTTCCATCCTCAAACTGGGTGCAGCAGAACAGACAGCATCCATCACCCGCATCCTCACTTCGGTTTTTCTGCTCATCGGCTGGATTGCTGCGGTCCGCTTTCTTCTGCTGGACACCTGGGGACGGATTTTTTGGCTGCTGATTCTGATGGGTGCTTTGGTGGTCACTCCTCTGGTTGAAACCGCCGGAACTGTCCTTGGTTTGATGATGTCCGCTTTTTTCCTGTTCACGCGTTTGTATAATCCCTGGCGTATGGTTTCGCCCAGGCGGCGGGCGGCAGGATTCGGCCTGGGAATTCTGGCGCTGGTGGTGCTTTTGGGATCCACCGGAGTGTGGAGCACGGAAGCCGAGGGTCAAACCCTGAATGGCCTGGACAAGCTGGGCATCTGGTCCCTGGGCTCTCTGATCGGATTTTGGTTCCTTTCATTGTTTCATCTGGCCGTGCGCATGAGACTGCATTTTTTGCGGCTGCGTGCCAAGCTTGCCGTCAGTGCTTTCATGATCGGATTTGTGCCCCTGGTGCTGGTGGTGGTTCTGGGTCTCTTGATTTTCTATTCCGGTCTGGGCGGATCCCGATCCGTGCGGGCCAGCAACATCCTGAATTCCTGGCAAACCCTGGCCGCCGGGGGCAACGATCTGGCAGGGGCTCCTTTCGACACAACGTTTTCCTGGCCCGAAGCCCGCCCCGTCCTGACCGATACAACCCAGTATCAGATTCCTGCCCCTAAGTGGGTGCCCCGGCTGTCGGCTCTGCTGGCTGCCAATGCGGAGGCTTCAGCAAGTGTCGATACGACTGAATTTTTTCTGATGGATGACCAAATCTGGCTGATGCGATGGCAGAATGTAGGGAAACAAAATACTCTCACAACAGCCTGGTTACTGAACAACCGTCCCCTCGAGCACTTGTCAGGTCTGATCAAAGCAGGTGTGGAAGTGACCGCTGTTTCGGCCCTGTTTGGCGATGGGGTCATTTCGTTCGACAACGACAACACCAGTGATGATGCCCCGTTCTCAGGCATCAAGGCCTGCTATCGGGATATCAGCGGAGATTCTTCCTATTGGAATTACTGGCGCACTTTCGGAGTTTCGGTTTTCCCGGCCATTCGGATTTTTGAAGATGACCTGGACTCTTTCAATCTCATCCTCAATCTGGCAGTAGGTTGGGCGGATCTGAGGACGGAATTCCTGGAGGGTGACAATAATTTGAATGTGGTGGCCGTGGTCATGCTGTCCATCGTGGCTTTCCTCTTTCTGACCATAGAAATTTTTGCCCTCTTCTTCGGCGTGCGCATCACCGAAGGATTTGTCACAGCCGTGCACTCGCTGCACAAAGGAACCAGAGCCCTGGCCCAGGGTGATCTGGACACCCATATAGAAATCCCCAACGAAGATGAGTTTGGTGACCTGGCCGACAGTTTCAACGAAATGACCGTGGCCATCCGGCAGGGTCGGGACGACGCTCTGGCCAAAGAAGCCCTGACCCAGGAGCTGGCCACGGCCCGGGAAATTCAGGAGCGCCTGCTGCCCAACACAGAGCCAGCCTTAAAAGGTTTCGAAGTCACCGGCGCCAGCATCCCCAGCCGTGAAGTGGGCGGCGACTATTTTGATTTCATCATCCAGGATAATGACTGCATCGGGATCGCCATTGGTGATGTTTCCGGCAAAGGCATGCCTGCGGCCCTGCTGATGAGCAACCTGCAAGCCAGTTTGCACGGACAGGTGATCCATCCCAGCAGCGTTTCCGAGGTGGTGGGGCTGGTCAATAATCTGATTGTGGCCTCTACCGACCCCCACATGTTTGCCACCTTCTTTTACGGGCTGCTCGACACGGCCGCTGGAACTTTCACCAGCACCAACGCCGGTCACAACCCACCGTTGATTTTACGGGCTGACGGATCTCTGGAGGAACTCAAAGCCGGTGGCCTGCTGCTGGGCATGCTGGACGGTCAGGACTACAAACAGGAAACAGTGAGTCTGGACCCGGGCGATGTGGTTGTCTTGTACACTGACGGCATCACCGAAGCGGTGGGCCCCGGCATTGACGAAGACAATGTGGAGGCTATGTTTGGGGAAGAGGCTTTGGAGGAAATAGTCAGAAGCAGCAGTCATTTGCCCGCCGTGGGAATCAAGGAAGCGATTCTGGATGCGGTTTCACGGCACACCGAAGGTGTAGCGCAATCCGATGATATCACTTTGGTTGTGATCAGGCGGCAAGGTTGATTTATATTTGAAGAAAGACACACATCAGGAGGCACACAGTGAGTGGAAAAATAGAGGCCATCTGCATCAGCAGTGAAAAAGGAATCGTGAAAACTCCCGTGGATCAGGCGGAGTTGCGCTTTGCCCACGGTATTGTCGGCGACGCGCATGCCGGTGACTGGCATCGTCAGGTGTCCCTGCTGGCCACTGAGTCCATCGCCAAAATGAAGGCAATTTTGCCGGAACTTGCAGACGGCGCCTTTGCAGAGAACATCGTGACCTCAGGCCTGGAGATCAAAAGCCTGCCCATTGGCACGAAATTGCATCTCGGCGACACCGTCTTGGAGCTGACCCAGATTGGTAAAGAATGCCATTACGGTTGCGCCATCCGGGAGGCCACCGGCGATTGTGTCATGCCCCGGGAAGGGGTGTTCTGCCGGGTGCTCGAAGGTGGTATCATCCGGCCGGGTGATACTGTTACCGCCGAAATAACCGCAACCGAATCATGACCGAGTAGGGCAGAAGATGTCTGGAATTTTCCCATACGAACAAGCTCTCGCCGCCATTTTGGAGGCGGTTAAACCAACGCCCGTTGCGAGCATTGGTGTGCGTCAGGCTTTGGGCCGGGTGCTCGCTGCCGACATGCAGGTTCCGCGCGCCATGCCCGATCTGCCCCGCAGCGCCGTCGATGGTTTTGCCGTGCAGGCGGACCAGGGCCCCCGGTTCACCGTGGTGCAGGAAGTAAGGGCCGGGGTTTTGCCCACAGGACCCCTGGCGCCGGGAGAAGCGGCCGCCATCATGACCGGCGCCGTGGTGCCTGAAGGTGCCGACTGTGTGGTCATGCTGGAAGATTGTCAGCTGGAAGGTGAAACAGTTACCACCGCTGACGAGTTAGTCAAAGGCGCCTTGATCAATCCCATCGGCGACGAAGCCTCTGCCGGTCAGGTTTTCGCTTTGGCTGGAACACTCATCAATGCTGCGGTCCATCCGGCACTCATTTGCGCGGGTCTGCCTGAAGTGCCTGTGCACCAGCCACCCCGGGTGGCTTTGCTCATCAGTGGTGATGAAGTGCGCGAAATTGAGGACGGGCCGGCGCCCGGTCAGGTCTTCAACACCAATCAATTCATTCTGGAAGCGGTGTGTGCCGGGCTGGGCGCTTCAGTGGTTGAAATTCACACCGTTGGTGATGATGAGGCCGCCACCCGGGAACTTCTGGCGGGGCTGGACGGCAAGTGCGATCTGATCATCACCAGCGGTGGTGTCAGCAAGGGGCGGTACGATCACCTTGGCAACATTCTTCGCGGCACCGGGTTTGAACTGGTGGTTGCCGGCACAGCCATCAAGCCTGGCCGGCCCTTGCACGTGGCCCGAAGCAACAATGGAACCCTGGTGTTTGGCATGCCGGGGTACCCCTCAGCCTTGCTGACCAATGCTTTTCTGTACCTGGTGCCGGCGCTAAAAAAGGCAGCCGGCAGAAGTGATCATGCCACCCGCTGGTTCCCGGTGCAGCTATCCGATGCCATGAACTGCCGGCCTGGGAAAACCTATTTGAACCGGGCCCGTTTCGAAAGCCAGGCAGGGCAGTGGCTGGCTTATGATCCTGGCTCACAGATGTCATCCCACTTTCTGAATTTTGCCCGCTGCCATGGCTTGGTGCGCATGCCGGCTGAGGCGCCTGCCGGTCATCAGGGTGGGCCCGTCACTGTAGAGCCTGGCACAGTGGTTCAGGCCCTGGATTTTGGTTGGGAGCTGTCATGAATATAAGCCGGCCCAATGCTGATCAACCCATCATCATGGCCTTTGTTGCCTGGTCGGGAACGGGCAAAACAACTCTTGTGGAAAGGCTTGTGGCTTTGGCTTCCGGCCATGGCATTGTCGTTGGAGCCCTGAAGCACGATGCCCACCGTTTTGAAATTGATAAGCCTGGCAAAGACAGTTATCGCTTTGCTGCCGCCGGCGCCAACACCACGCTGATTGTGGCAGCCGACAAGCTGGCCCTGGTGCGCAAGCACGATGTTGTTCCTCCGGTGGAAGAACTCATCGCCACGCATTTCAGCCATTGCGATCTGGTTCTGGTGGAGGGATGGAAAACAAGTTCATTGCCCCGCATTGAGGTTTTCCGGCCCGAGTTGGGTCGTACTCTTTTGAGCAGGGATGAGAGCCGGAACCCCCATCTGGTGGCTGTGGCCAGTGATGGTCCGGTGCAGGTGGATGTGCCGGTGCTGGACTTGAATGATACGGCAACCATCCTCGGTTTCATCCTGGAAAGGGGGTGGGAAGTTTGAAGAACACTTTGAAAGATTCCCACAACCGCCGCATCAACTACCTGCGTCTTTCGGTGACTGATCGCTGCAATCTGCGCTGCACTTACTGCATGCCAGCGGAGGGCCTGCCCATCTTCAATCGTGATGATTTGCTGACGCGGCAGGAAATCATGACCATTGCCCACGCGGCTGTTCGCATGGGCATTCGCAAAATCAGAGTCACCGGGGGCGAACCTCTTGTGCGCCCGGATATTGTGGAATTGCTGAGTGAGTTGGGAAGTCTGCCCGAACTGGAACGGCTGGTGCTGACCACCAACGGACTGCGCCTGGGGACGATGGCTTCAGATTTACGCCAGGCCGGAGTCAGCGGCGCCAACATCAGCATCGATTCACTGAATCCCGAAAGGTACCGTGAAATCACCCGCGGGGGCGACTTGAATCGCTGCCTGCAGGGGATTGATGCGGCCATCGAAGCAGGGTTGCGCACCAAAATCAACATTGTGGTCATGGCCGGGGTGAACGATGACGAGGCGCCGGCCTTTGTGGAATTTGCCCGCACCCGGCCCGTGGCTGTGCGCTTCATTGAATACATGCCCACCCGTGGCCGGAGCAAGGGGCCATCGCTGACTTTGCCCACGGTGGAATTGCTGGATCGGCTGAGTAAATTGGTTTCTCTGGAGCCCCTCCAACGCCCGGGTGGTCTGACCATGGCCGGCCCGGCCCGTAACTTCCAGGTGCCTGGCGCTTTGGGCACTGTGGGAGTCATCTCGCCTGTGACCTGCGACTTCTGTGATGACTGCAACCGGATCCGCATCACCTCCACCGGACTGGCCCGGGGCTGTCTGTTCCACGAAACCGGCCTGGACCTCAAACCCTGGTTGCGCACGGGCGATGAAAAAGGTCTGGCCGAAGCCCTGGCCAGGGTTGTGGCTGATAAACCCGAGGGGCATGAGCTGGATTCAGGCGAGGGCCCGGATGAAATCCCCATGTCTCGTCTGGGAGGCTGAAATGTCTTCGCTGCGAAAGGCCACCGGAGCCATCCTCATCGGGGGCGATTCCCGGCGCATGGGATATGACAAAGCCGGCATCATGTGGGATGGCCAAACCCTGGTGCAGCGGGCCTGCAAGCGGCTTGCACCGCTGGTGGCCGAGGTGCTGCTGGTGGTACGGCCTGAGCGGATTGACTGGGCCCGCGGTTTGGCTCCCGATGGGGTGAGGGTTGTCACCGATCGGGTGGGAGCCCGGGGGCCTCTGGCAGGTATTCATGCTGCTTTGGTTGAAGCTGGAAATGAGCGGGTGCTGGTGGTGGCCTGCGACATGCCGCATCTGCAGCCTGCTTTGTTGGAGGCGTTGCTGGATGATCGCAGTGCAGAAGTGATTGTACCGCGCACCGATCATGGATACGAAC
>JAOZJV010000100.1:7462-9329 GCA_029935695.1 Candidatus Krumholzibacteriia bacterium
TGCCAGCGGTGGAGCGGATTCTTGCTTCGGGTCCCAGCCGGGTGCCGGCTCTTTTTGATGAGGTTTCGGTTGCTGTTTGGGGTGAGGATGATTTACGGCGGTTTGATCCTGAGTTGCAGTCATTGGTTAACGTTAATCGGCCTGGGGATCTGGAGTGATTTTCCACCTTTCCACATCAGGAATGGTAAGACCAACTCGTCATGTGAGACCCAGATCCGGCCTTCCCCCAAAACCAGACGCAAAACTGGAATTGAGTCCCCCCAAAGGGTATCTTTACCCATCAGACAAACAGTGATCCCTAAACTCCCAGGAGATTCGCCATGCCATTGTGGTTTCTGCGCTTCTATCCCGTCCTCATTCTCTTGGCCGTGGTGGGCATCATTTTCTATTTTCTGCCCACGGTGGATGTCGGCCATGATAAAAAATACCTGCGCCGGCGTATCACCAACTGGCTTCCCCTGGGCTTGACCTATGCCTTCCTTTATATGGGTCGCTACAATTTGAAGGTCAGCAAGTACGCTTTTGGCGAGATGGCCGGCAGCGATGGCTCGCCCCTCATGGGCAATGCCGATTTCGGTTACATCTTCATGGTGGGCACCATTGTTTACGGTGTGTCTTTTCTGATCAATGGGCCGCTGACCGACCGCATGGGAGGCAGGTTTTCCATCCTGACAGGAGCCCTCGGTGCCTTGGTGATGAACGCCATCATGGGACTGGCCTCGCTCTCCCTGCTGAAACATGGGCCCATGCACGAAACTTTGGCCGCCAATTTTGTTCTGATTTTTTCCATTCTTTATGCAGTCAACATGTACTTCCAAAGCTTTGGCGCCGTGGCCATCGTCAAGGTCAATGCTCCCTGGTTCCATGTGCGTGAGCGTGGTGTTTTTGGAGCAATTTTCGGTATCCTCATTTCCCTGGGTATCTATTTTGCCTTTGATGTGGGTGGGATGATTCTCGAATTTATGGGGTTGCAATGGGTGTTTTTCATGCCTGCCATTCTGCTGGCCCTTTTCTGGATCATCGATTATTTCGTGGTGCGCAATACTCCTGAGGATGCGGGTCTGGCCAATTTCAACACCGGTGATGCCACCAGCGGCGATGACGGTCCCCGCCTCGGTGCCCGTGCTGTGTTCAAGAAGATGCTCACCAGTCCCATCATTCTGACTATTGCCGGCGTGGAATTCTGCAGTGGATTTCTGCGCCAGGCCATCATGCAGTGGTACGGCTCCTTTGCCAAACAAACCGATGCGGTGCTGCACCTCAAACACAGCTTTGTGAATGAGCACTGGGGCTTGCTGCTTTGTATTGCCGGTATCACCGGTGGCATTTTCGCCGGAACCATCAGCGATCATCTGTTCCAGTCCCGGCGCGGACCCGTGGCCGGTGTGCTGTACGGTCTGATGCTGATCAGTTCCGTGGTGCTGGCCTTCACTTACACCACACCCATCGTGGGGTGGTTGGTCATCTTCATGTCCATGGCGGTCATTGGTGTGCACGGCATGCTTTCAGGCACTGCGAGCATGGATTTCGGCGGCACAAAAAATGTGGGTATCGCCGTTGGTATCATCGATGGCTTTGTTTATCTTGGCACCGGCGTCATGTCATTGGTGTACGCCCTGGTTTTGCCCAAAATGCAGCTCAATGAAGTCGGTGATCTTATCGGCCCGGCCACCGATCCCGCCAACTGGAAAGCCTGGCCTCTGGCCATGATTCCCATGGCGGCCATTGGTCTGGTGCTGGCGCTTCGGTTGTGGAACGCCAAACCCAAACCCAAAACCGCCTGACCCAGGTTCAGGCAGGATTGTTCCATGAATTTTTCAGTGAAAATACTCACCGGGGTGGCTTTGATGGCCGCCCTGGTTTTTTC
>JAOZJV010000101.1 GCA_029935695.1 Candidatus Krumholzibacteriia bacterium
GGGTGGACCGGCTCAGTGGTGGTCAAATGCAACGGGTGGCCCTGGCCCGGGCTCTTTTCCAGAAACCCGGTCTGCTGCTGGCTGATGAACCGGTGTCCAGTGTTGATCCTGCCCGGGCTGCCGACTTACTGCAGCTGCTGACAGACATCAACCAGGATGACGGCCTGACTTTGTGCGCCAGTTTGCACGATCCGGAGCTGGCCTTGCGCTATTTTCCCCGGGTGGTGGGGTTGCGCGAAGGTCGCGTTCTCTTCGACAAACCTACTGCGGATATCTCTCCTGCGGAAATCCAACAGCTTTACCTGCTGGCGGCTGATGATGGCATCTGAAGCCTATCAGGGACGGCCTTCACTGTTGCGCCGGCCTGGTTCTTTGGCGGCCGGCGGCTGGGTGCTGGCGTTTCTGGCCGTGGCCGCCATCATCTCATCCCTGAAGTTGGACCTCTTTCGCACCGACATTTGGCCCACCAGGGGCGGCTGGCAGCTGGCTGGTGATTTTTTTGGACAGGCCCTTCACCCGACGATTCACTTCCTGGGGGAAGGCTCTCCGGAAGGCCTTTGGGCTTTACCGAACCAGGCCATCAGTGCTGCTGCCAACACGGTGGTTTTTGCCGCGGCAGCCATGTCTCTGGCCTTGGTGGGAGGGATGGTCCTGGGCTTCCTCGCATCGTCAGTATGGTGGGACCATGCCGGTGGATCTGGCCGCAGATATGGCCCAGCCATCACGGCCGCTGCCCGAACCCTGATGACGCTCATGCGGTCCATCCATGAATTGGTTTGGGCTGTCCTGCTGCTGGCTGCTCTGGGCATGGGAGAGCTGGTGGCCGTCATCGCCATCGCCATACCCTACACGGGAACCCTTGGCAAAATATTCTCTGAAATGCTGGACGAAACCCCTGGTGATGCGGCCTCTGCTCTGCGCCTGGCTGGTGCTCCTTTGGGAAGCTGGTATCTTTTTGGCCTGGTGCCAGGGGCGTTGCCTGACATGCTGGCCTACGCTTTCTACCGCTTTGAATGTGCTTTACGCTCCAGTGCCGTGCTGGGTTTTTTCGGTTTTCCGACCCTGGGATATTTCATCAGTGCCTCTTTCGAGAATCTCTATTTTGCCGAGGTTTGGACTTATCTCTACGTGCTGATGGCCTTGATTCTTTTGGTGGACTGGTGGAGCGGGCGGCTGCGCAGGGCGGTGCTGTCATGAGCCAACGTTTGGCAGAAATTCAACGCCTCCACCGGCAGCGGCCCCGCCGGGTTTTCGTGACCTGGAGCCTGAGGGTCATGGTGGTGATCGTTGGCCTCAGCTGGTGGGCTGGGAATTTCCACCTCGCCGGCTGGTTGACTGATCGTCGCCTGGCCAATCTTCAGCGTTTTATGGGAGAATTGCGACCCTATCCGGTGCAGCAAGAGGGGTGGAGCCTCTCTTCGGTTTGGGATTGGTCCGCTAAACTGTGGTCTCATGGTGGTGCCGATGCTTTTTTCACCACCTTGGCCATCAGTGTCGCAGCCATCGTTCTGGCCGGAGCCCTGGGCGCCCTCTTCAGTTTGGCTGCGGCCCGGAATTTGGCCACGGCTGAACCATTTTTACCGGCAGGAAAGCAGCCCAGTAAACTTGCTGCGCTTGCCTGGCAAGGCCTTTCCCTGATCACCAGGGCCGGCTTGGTTTTTGTCAGGGCCGTGCCGGAATATGTGTGGGCCTTTCTCTTTCTGGCCTTATTTGGCGCCAACGCCTGGCCCATGGTGTTGGCCCTGGCCCTGCACAACACTGGAATATTGGGAAAGCTTTCCGCCGAACTTATCGAAAATCAGAACTATCAGAGTTCTGCTGCCTTGAGAGCCTCCGGCGCTTCACGGTTCCAGATTGTCTGGGCTTCCATTTTCCCTCAGACCCTGCCGCGTTTTCTCCTGTATTTCTTTTACCGGTGGGAAACCTGCGTGCGGGAAGCGACGGTGCTTGGCATGTTGGGTATGGCTTCTCTGGGGCTGCTGATTGTCGACAGCCGGGCCCGCAATCACTACGATGAAATGCTGTATTTCATTTTGCTGGGGGCGGCGTTGGTGCTGTTGGGGGATTTGATTTCGGCATTGACCAGAAGATTCATTCGCAAAGCCTGACCCCGCTGAAATCTTTTTCAGCGGGGCCAGAGTTTGAAACGGAAATTATCCTTCCAGATCTTTCAGAACTTCTTCAAGCTGCGTCACCAAACCATCCAGGTTTTTAATGACGGCTTCAAAGGCATCGGCTTTGGAAAGATCCACGCCTGCTTTTTTGAGCTGCTCCATGGGATGATCATTTCCGCCTGATTTCAGCAGGGTCAAATACCTGTCCACCGCCGTGAGACGATCATCATCGCTGCCGGTGGTGATGGTCTGGTAAATCTGGGCTGAAGAGGCGTAACAGGTGGCATACTGATACACATAAAAGGGTGAATTGTAGAAGTGGCTGATGCGCGTCCAGGTGCTGCCGTAATACTCATCGAAAGTGGCAGCTTCGCCATGCTGCCCTTCCCATAGTTCGGTGTAAATCTGCGTCAGAACATCAGCAGTGATGGGCACTCCCTGTTGCACCAGGTTTGATACCTGCATCTCATAGTCCGCAAACATCACCTGGCTGTAAAATGTGCCCACGATGTCATCAATGGCGTGGGTCAGCAGAGCCGCCCGTTCCAGAGGGTCATCACTTTTGGCCAGCTGCTGATCCAGCAACAACCGCTCATTCAAAGTCGAGGCAACTTCCGCCACAAAAATGGTGTAATCGGAGGTGCTGTAGGGCTGGTTTTCGTTGGCCAGCATGGTGTGCAGGCTATGACCCATCTCGTGAGCAGCAGTGAAGAAACTGCCCAGGGTTTCGTTGTAATTCAGCAGCATGTAAGGGTGCACGCCGTACACTCCGGCGGAAAAAGCACCACCGCGTTTGCCTTCGTTTTCGTAAACATCAACCCAGCCACCGGAGAAGGCTTCGGCCATTTTCTTCTGGTAGTCTTTACCCAGGGGAGCCACCGATTCCACGATGTCTTCGCGGATGGTTTCCCAGGGATATTTTTTGTCAAAATCCACCAGGGGAATGGATCCGTCGTAGCCGTGGTATTCCTCCAGGCCCAGAACTTTTTTGCGCAGGGCAATGTAACGGTGCAAAGGATCGGTGCCTTCGCGCACCATTTCCACCAGGTTCACATAGACATCGGTGGGAATGGCGTTACCGTCGAGAGCCGCCTGCATGGAAGAATCATAATTTCGGGCCTGGGTTTTTGCCCAGCCTCCCTGCAGAATACCGTTATAGATGGAAGCGTAGGTGTTGGCTTTTTCATGGTACACGCCATAGAAAGCTTCGAACGCTTTGCGGCGGTCTTCCTGGTTGCGATTCGTCGATAAAATGGTGTAGTACTGACCCGGCGTGACGGTCACGGTCTCGCCATTGGCAAGAGTGATTTCGGGATATTCAATGTCCGATGTGGACAGTTCGCTGTAAATTTGTCCAGGTGAGCCAAGGGCCTGATTGAAGTAGGAAAGCAGTTGCTCCGATTCCTCACTCAATACATGCTCCTGCTGGCGGTAAAGATCGGTGATGCCAAAGGCATAAGGTTCCAGTTCTGGAGTATCGGCCAGCCATTTTTCCATGGTGGTCCAGGGAATTTCCAGCATCTCGGGATTGAACCAGGCCATGGTGGTGCCGAATTTTGAGAACAGGATGCGCACGCGCTGCACCTGGGCGGAAATTTCGTTATCCGCTGTATTGGTCACACTGTGCAAGGCTGCAAAGCGGTATAACTTGCCCGCCAGCTGACCCAGCTCGTCGCCCATGACGTTGGCCTTGAGAATTTGCTGAGGCCCCTGGCTGAGAGAGCCCTGCAAAGCCGCGTAATCGGCCATCAGGCCTTCAATTTTGACCATGTCGTCTTCCCAGTCGTCCCAGCTGTCGTAGATATCACTGAGATTCCACTTGAACTCATCGTCGATTTTATCTCGGTCCAGGGTGTCTGGTGTTGCCAGGGCTGATGTGGCTAAAGTTGTTATAACCAAAATAGTTAGCCAATAAATGACTGTTTTGCGCAAGTTGAGAGGCAGCATGAGATCTCCTTGAAAGTGAGTCGTTGGGATCAGTGTTTTGTTAGCAGACGTATTTGGCGCCAGAGAGTTGCAGCCACGAGAAAAAAAACCAAAGCCGACCAAAAGACTAGGAAATACCGCCGAAAAATGCTATTGTCCATTTTGGTCCTCAATTTACCCGGTGAATGAGGTTGAGTTGGGCCGGATGTGATCTGAAAATTCACCATTTCCCAGGAGATACTTATGCGTCGTCCCATTAGTCTGGCCTTTCTGATCGTCATCATTGCCGGTCTCACAGTCAGTGGCTCTTCCATCGCCTATACTTTCTTCAGTGGCAGCAACAACTGCGATCAGTGCCACTCAGGATTTGACAGTTATGGCGCCGACAACCACCAAAGCCACATCGCTTCCTTCAGTTGCAGCTCCTGCCATGTTAGCAATGGGGACAATCCCTATGTTTCAACCTGCGCAGTGTGTCACGACCCCAATCTGCTTTGGAATTTTCATCTTCAGAATGCACCCAATGACTTGAATGGGATGGATTGTGCCGCATGCCACTCCGTCACACCCAATGAAAACGACAGCTTGGATTCCATCAAGGCCCGTTACCGGGATGCCGTGGCTATCCGGTAACAGTTTTCATCGCACCAGGGTCATGGTTCGTGACACAGCATCCTGTCCGGTTTGGAGACGGTACAAATACGTCCCTGAAGCCAGAGCCCGGTTGTTGTGATCACGGCCATCCCAGGGCACTTCATGCAGCCCGGCGGTTTCCCGGGCATCAATCAGCGTGCGCACCAGGTGTCCCTGCACATCATAAACGGAAAGTTTTACCGGGCCGTCCTGAGGCAGATCAAAAATGATCCGGGTGCGGGGGTTGAAGGGATTGGGTACACAATTCAAAACCAGTTGTGAGGCCGCGGGAGTTGCCGGACTGATTTCTCCACAATACTCATGGGCGCCAAGGTCCAGTTTCATTCCGCAGATGCGATCGTTGCCGGTGATATCATATGAAGCCAGGGCACTGGCCAAAGGATCATCCATTGCCTGATCAATGCTGGAAGAGCCCCTGATCAATTGATACGGATATTTTCCATCCTCATAAAAGCCAGGATCCACATCCAGATTTGTAATATTACCGACATATCCTTCAATGTTGTTGGAGTGGGTGTAATAGTCTTTGCTTTCGACTGTTTGGGCCCCCTCATAATGATTAGTAATATTTTCACGGATGATGTTGTTGATCAGAACAATCTTACCGTTGAAATTCTCCACGGCTCCACAGAGATGATATTCGCTTTCGGCCAGGCAAATGTTATGGACGATGGTGTTGTTGATGAGTTTGGGATAGGCGTAAACATTGAACAGTACACTGCCATTCCACACAGCGGTGTTGTGATGAAAGAGATTACCGGCTATCACGGGTGAGGAACCGTAGCCAACGTAAATAGCCGCACCGTAATCTGCCCTATTCAGTTCAAATTCACAGGAGGCAATGGCCAGTTTGTTCACTCCGACAACCGATACGGCGCCACCGGTCTGGGGTCTGGCAGTTCCGTTTTTTGCGGGCACGGCGGCCGCGTATGATAGATGACAGTGCTCCAGGCGTGAAGAATCGTTGGCAGCGGGAATGTTGAGGAAATCAATGCCATCCCAACCCTGATCCTGTTGTCCGGATTCAGCGGTGAAACTGATGCGGCGGTCGGGACTTCCTACAGCCCACAGGCGGCCGCGAACCAGCAAGCGGAAAAACCCGGTGAATTCAACTTTGGTTCCCGGGGCGATGGTCAGACAGGCATCTTGGGATACTTCCACAGTGTCCAGGACACGCACAAGGTCGGCGTCCCAGGTGGTGTCTTCGGTGATCAAGCCGCCCACATCAATGGATCGTCCGCTCAGCAGCAATCCAGCCGGTGGTGGGGGTGATGCAACCGGCGCTTCTTTTTGGCCCAGCGCAAAAGTACGGCAACCGTATGCTTCGGCAGCGGAATCTTCCAAAGGACGGTAATCGCCATCTTCGGGATGGCGAAGTCTCATGTACTGACCAACGATGTTATTGTAGGGAGCCGAACCGGCTTCCGGCCATTCCTGGGGAATGACTCAGCCGTATTCTCACAAGAAGGAGAAGTGGTGAAGGGGCACGTCATTGTCGGCGGGGTTGGAAAAATAAGTCCAGTTTTCCACCACATCAGGAAACCCGTAGTCGCCTGTTTGAACCGAAGCGGCCACTGCGGTTCCGGTGGGGATCAGGGTTCCAGCCATGCCGGTTGAAGGTATGTAATCGAGACCTGTGTCCACCACATCCACAAAAATGTTACGCTCAACGAGGATGCCATCGCCGGCACCCTGAATGCGCACACCGTAGTCGTGAGGCTGATGGAAGGTCACATAACGAACCGACCCTTCCGGGCGCAGGGGTTCGATGCTGTTGTCGCCCCGGAACCGAACATTGCCGTTGATGATGACGCAGTCTTCAATGTCCAGTCGGTTGCTGCAATAGGACATGCATATTTGTTCACCCTGGAGGTCAAGAATGGCACCGCCTCCGACGATTTTCACATCCAGGCCTTCTTCTTCCATGATAAAGCTGTTGGTCACGGGGCTGTAGATGCGTCCCACGAGAAGGCCACCGGTGTAAGTGGCTCCCGGCTCCAGTTCAACGTAGCGATCGTAGCCATGGGCAGCGGGGGCAGCTTCGAAGGCTTCTTTCAGGGTCATGGCGGGTGAGGCCTGGGCCATCAGCAGAATCCCAAGGCAAAGCACAATCCAAATTGCGTTGCGAAACAAAGCAGACTCCTGAGGATGAAGATGGTGACGGATATCTTGGAGTATTATACCATATCCCGACTGGGCGAGTAGGTCATTTTGCGAGTTTTCCATGAGGTTGGGATGAAAAAAAGCACAGCCAGCGGTGAACGCCAAAAGACGCGACGATTTTTTGATTTTGTGTCTTTTGTTTATCCTATTATCGAGAGAAGCCTGGCTCCATCATACCGGGACGCCTTGGCCGTTTTGGATTTGGATCCCCAGCACGATGTCTTGGATCTTGCCACGGGCACCGGGATTCTGGCGGGAGAATTTGCCCGCCGTGGTCACCGGGTGGAAGGTTTGGATTTTGCAGATAAGCTTCTGAAGCGGGCCAGAAAGAAATACCCAGAGGCGTCTTTCCGTTCATACGACCTCATCGATTTACAGGAAATTCCTGATGATTCTCATGCCATCGTCTGCATGGGATTTTTACTGCATGGTCTGGATGCAGAATTTCGGGAACAGATTTTGACCCAGGCCGGACGTATTGCCACCCACCAGGTTTTGGTTTTCGATTACGGCCGGCGTGGGGGTTTATTCGTTCGTTTTATTGAATGGATTGAAGGGCCGCACTATCCAGGTTTTCTGGCGGCTTCACGGCAGGATGAGTTTGCGGTGGCCGGGCTGGAAATCAGGCAGGAAATTCAGCTCAGCGAGTACGGTCAGGTTTGGGTGTGTGTGGCCCGGGAAGTCGACTGACTTCAGGGAATGGGCGGTGTTCCCATCCAGATTAAATCGTAGGGCTCCTTGTGGTTCTCAGAGGGCTATTTGCTGCCCTGCTGAAAGGCAGGGGCGGAAATAGTGTGGTGAAAGCTGTCGGTGTAATCAGGAGTAGCGGCAGGCCTTACAGCATTGTGCCCTGTTGGCGGGTTTGCTTTCTGGGCCTGGTCTGATTTGTGCTCAGTTTTCAGTGTTCTCTCCGATTAATGATCCGTTGTCACCCTGGCATGACAAGTCCCTCGCGACTTGTCATACCTGAGGTACTAAACCCTGAATTACACCAACCTCCCAAGGTGATTGTCACCTGGGAGATGTTGTGCCCTGCCCTGCTGTTCATACTGGATCACTTGGCGCAGGAGCTCATGTTTACCGACCCCGCCGTCCCGAGAAAACCCTTCTTCACAAAACAGTGCGTCAGAACCTGGAAACTTTCCTGGTTGCCACTGATGAGCAGGATGATTTTCGAGGCAGCGTCCCCCATCATGTGGAAGCTGCTTTTCGTAAGTATCTAAAATGTGGCCTACTTTGCCATGGTTTTGCCAGAGCTTATTGTGCCGGTTGTGGTCATGATTTCATGGTCGCCTTTAGTTGCAAAAATCGTGATATTTGCCCGTCGTGCTCGACCCGCAGGATGGTGGAGACTGCCGCTCACATGGTCGATGATGTCTTGCCTCGTGTTCAGTTCCGCCAGTGGGTCTTGTCGGTGCCGAAGCGGGTCAGATGGCATATGAAAACCAAGCCCGAAGTGGTCAGTGGTCTGTTGGGAATATTCCTGCGAGCAGTAGAAACAACGATTCGGCAACGCAGTCCGGGTGCCCCTGCTGGCTCCAGATTTGGGGCCGTTGCCTTTGTCCACCGCTTCGGTGGATATCTAAATTCCCATATCCACTACCACGTTCTGATAACTGATGGTGTTTTTTCCGCCAGCGAGGATGGTGAGGCTGAGTTTCATCCCGCACTTGATCTTGATGATGAGGATTTTCTGGTAGTTCAAAACAAGATGCGCAAACGCGGCCTGCGCTGGTTGCACCGCCATGGCCATCTTGATGATGTGGCGGTTCACACCATGGACAGTGCTGACCATGCTGGTGGTTGGTCGGTAGATGCCTCGGTGACAATACCGGGCTGGGATCGCCACGGTCTGGAGCGGTTGGTTCGCTACTGCGCCAGGCCACCATTGAGTCAGGAGCGGCTGGGCCGGTTGAACGATGAGACTTTGGTTTATTCGCTTCGTAAACCAACGGTGGATGGCCGGACTGAACTGGTTTTCACACCGTTGGAATTGCTGGATCGATTATCAAAGCTGATCACTCCACCTCGGATACACAAACATAGGTATTGTGGAGTGTTGGCACCGAACGCCAAGTTGCGAAAGGCGGTCATTGAAACAGCGGGGCCATCGGGTGCGACTTTGCAGCTTTTGACCGAGGCTCGGGACAAGATGGAAATCGATCAGCCGGACCCATCACAGGACAAGCCACAAGGGAGGGTGCGTCAGGCAGCAGCCCGATGTTGGGCCATGCTGTTGGCGAGGATCTATGAATGCTTGCCGCTGACTTGCCCAAAATGTAGCCAACCCATGCGGCTGATCGCGTTCATCATGGAACCTCCGGTGGTAGAGAAAATACTTTTGCATATAGGAGAGCCGACCGAACCACCGGCAGTCCTACCGGCCCGGGCGCCACC
>JAOZJV010000629.1 GCA_029935695.1 Candidatus Krumholzibacteriia bacterium
TCTCCTGTGGAGTTTTACTGGGCGCAATTGCTCAAAACTGCACCCCGGCTGCGGTGATCTCGGTGCCTGGTGACCATGCCACCATCGGCGACGCCCTGCTTTTTGCAGGCTATGGGGACGTGGTTATGATTGAGGCCGGCACCTACAACGAACACGACCTGGAAATGGTCGCCGGAGTAACCTTGCAAGGCGCTACAGGTAACCCCGAAGACGTGATCATTGATGCCCAACAATTGGGCCGAGTTGTATTGTGCGACTCCTTGGCTGCACCCGTCCGGTTTGAAGCACTTACATTTACCGGAGGAGAAAAACTGGGTTCTGAATTCCCCGACAACTACGGTGGCGGACTCTTTATTGATGATACAGATGCGAGCTTCTTCAGCTGTATCTTTGCTGGTCATTCCAGCGTTTACGGTGGAGCCGTTTTCACACGCTACGGCTCACTGCTGACCATGATTGATTGTCATTTTGATCATAATGTTGCTTCAATCCAAGGTGGCGGGCTTTTGGCCTCCGAAACTGCCCTCAGCCTCACCGATTGTACATTCACCGCCAATGAAATCGGTCCCGGATCTACCGGGGGCTATCAGGGTGCGGCGTTCCGTCTGTTTGCCGCTGATGGCTCCATAACCAGATGCGGATTCTTCAACAACACCGGGGCCTACCGTTCCGGAGCCGTGGGCCTGCAAAATGGGAATGTTTTCTTTTCTGAGTGTGAATTCAGTGGAAACGAGTCCGCCAATGTTGGTGGTGCCATGTATATGTATGTCGGTGCTGAACAATCCAGCAGCCTGATCTGCACCGACTGTTTGTTTACCGACAATACGTCTGACTATAGTGGTGTGGCTCACGTCCGCCAAGATGCCACAGCAACCTTTACGGCCGAATTTATCAATTGCACCTTGGTTGGCAATTCTTCTCCATCAGGATCTGCAATTTACAATTCGGGAATAGAACTCACCGTTACCAATTCAATAATAACCAACAGTATTGCTGGCAGTGCCCTCTCCTGTTCCGAAGGTGGCACTCTGGACCTGAGTTGCAGCAACCTCTACAGCAATGCCGGAGGCGACTTCATCAGTTGCGCCTCGGACCAGCTCGGCCTCAATGGAAACATCAGTGCCGATCCACTGTTCTGTGATGCTCCGGCCAGCGACTACCACTTGCAACCAGAAAGCGAATGCCAACCGGCCAACAATTCCTGCGGGATTACTATCGGAGCACTCACTGGAACCTGCGGCGACTCCACACCACCGGCAGCAGTGACTGAACTGACAGCCACCAGTGGCTTCCGCAAAGTCACTCTCGATTGGACCGACGCGGCTGACGGCGACCTGGGCGGTGTCGAAATCTACCGCGCCAGGTGGCACGACCACTCGGGTGCTTCGGTGTATCCCGAATACGATGATCACAGCGAGGCAACCATCCCCACTCGACCGGCGACCCGTGATGCTGCAGTTCAAAGTGATGAATGGGAACTGGCTACAATCATAGCTGCCGGCGGGGAAAACTTCATCGACTCAATCAGTGAACGTGGCGTGTACTACTACGAACTGTTCGCCTTCGACACCGACGGCAACTTCAGCCCGCCACCAGCCGATGTGGTTCGGGCTACCAGTTACTGGCTCGGCGATGTAGCTGGTCCTGAAGGCTACGATGGCAAGGTTGATGTGGCCGACCTGACCCATCTGGCCGTAGGTTACGGCACAATGCCTGACAATGTTGAGCACTACAATGCTGAACTGGATGTGGGCCCCACCGATGATTTTTCTGGCCGCGGCATTCCCATCACCGATGATTATGTCGGCTTTGATGATCTGATGATCTTTGGCCTGAACTACGGTGTAGCCGGGCCTTATCGCGACCCACCGGCTGCTTCCGACACAAGCCTGCGTTTAGTCTGGGCCCGCACCGGAGACCGCAACTGGACCCTGCGACTGGAAGACCCCTGCCCCACTTTGAAAGGCGTGCAACTGTCTGCGGTGTTGCCTGAAACACCCGGCATCCAATTGGCAGCCGGCGAGTTGATGCAGCAACAGGACGATTACGTTTTCCTGCAGAATGCTAACCGGCAGGGACTGAACGCCGGCCTGGCTGTGATGGGAGAAAATGCCGGCTGGGTTGGCCAGGGCGACTTGTTCACTGTCACAGTGCCATCAGACTTTGATCTTGAACTGTTAGAGGTCTCGGCACTGACGGTGGTGGTTCGCGACATCTCCAACAACCCCCTCAACTACGTGCTCAGCCAGCAGGAAGAAATCTCATTCGTCCCGCTGCCGACTCAATACCGGTTGGGCTCCAATTACCCCAACCCCTTCAATCCCATGACGAAAATAGCCTTTGATCTGCCGGAAGATCAGTCCGTGAAACTTGCCATTTACGACCTGCGGGGCCGTTGCGTGGTGACCCTCGTGGATGAGCCCATGGTCGCCGGTCGGCATGAGGCTGTTTGGCAAGGCAGAGGTTCCCGAGGCGAAACCGTTGCTTCCGGAGTCTATTTCTATCGATTGAATGCCGG